>JAYWCF010000086.1:0-39084 GCA_043780715.1 Methylotenera sp.
GTCACATGGGTTTCAGCCAATATTTTGATGAACCGTTTGGTGACAGCAGGGCGATTACCTTAGTGAACGATAACCAGCTTTTACGTTATAGCCGCCATATTTTATTGCCTAAAATTGGTTACGAAGGCCAAGAAAAAATTGTTGGTAGCCATGCGTTAATTGTAGGGGCGGGTGGTTTAGGGTCGCCAGTGGCGTTGTATTTGGCGGCTTCTGGGGTGGGTAAGCTGACCATTTGCGATTTTGATACGGTTGATTTAACTAATTTACAGCGGCAGATTATTCATACTACGCAATCGGTTGGTGTGAATAAAGCTGCTTCTGCACAGCAATCCATTCAAGCGATTAACCCTGAAGTTGTGGTGCAAACTATTCAGCTAAAATCTACTGAGGCTGAATTTGAGCAATTGGTGAAAAACGCGGATGTGGTGATTGATTGCAGTGATAATTTTGCCACTCGATATTCGTTAAATCGCATTTGTTTTCAGCTTAAAAAGCCTTTGGTTTCGGGCGCGGCTATTGGGTTTGAAGGGCAAATTTCAGTGTTTGATTTTAGAAACGAAACTAGCCCATGTTATCACTGTTTGTATCCGGATACCGGTGGTGATACTGAAATGCGCTGTGCCGAAAATGGCGTATTTGCGCCGTTAGTGGGCATTATCGGCAGCATGCAAGCGGCTGAAGCGCTTAAAGTATTAATGCAAATTGGTGAAAATCTGCAAGGTCGTTTATTGCTTTTAGATGCGATGGATATGCAATGGCGGACGATTAAATTGAACCGTGACCCAGCTTGCGCAGTTTGTGGTGTTAAATCTTAAAATTTAGTTAAAGTGGCAGTACAACACTTTATTCACGCATTAAATTAGCCATTCGTTGCGCGCTGGCAGGTGCCATAGTTAGGCCATAGCGAAAATGCCCTGTATTTAAGTACAGATTTTTAATGCTAGTGTGTGCGGCAATAGTGGGTAAATTTTCTGGGGTGCCTGGCCGCAAGCCGCTCCAATGCTTGAGTATATTGGCGTTTTTTAAGCTGGGTAAAATAGTTTCGGCTTTGGTTTGCAAGGCCAGCCTTACATCTTCAGTGGTGTTTTTATCAAAACCCACATCTTCTAAAGTGCTGCCCGCCAACAATAGGCCATCTCGGCGCGGCACCAAATAAAAGCCATCTTTGTAAACAATTTGCCTTAATCGTTCGCCCGTTTGCTCATAGAGCAAAATCTGGCCGCGCATAGGTTTAATGTTGAGCTGTTGAGCGGTTTCTTTCAATAACTCAAAACTCCAAGCGCCAGAAGTCACCACAAATTGATCCGCTTCTAACACTTCACCGGTTGTAGTTTGCCAGCTACTTAGCTGTTCGCATTGAGTAAGCGCTTGCAGTTCTGTACGCTCTAATAAGGTAATACCGTTTTGAATTAATGCGACGCGTAATGCCTTTAAAAGCTGTGGCGGTCTCACTTGCGCAACACTTGGTAAAAAAAGCCCTTGAGCATTGGTTTGCAGCGGAATGTTATTGTTAGCGCACCATTCGGTGGCCATTTTTTCATCGGCAGGCGCTGAAATTTGCATGCCGCAATTAATCAATTCTGGGTCAACACCTGTGCCTGTGAGTAAGTGCTTACACAGCGCTGGATATATGCTAGCGCCTGCTAATGCAAGTTTATTCACTTCATCTTTATACATCCAAGGCAGCAAGGGGAACAAGATGCCTGCTCCCGCCCAAGAGGATTCACCAGAAGTTTGGCTGGCAACGATATTGCGTTCAACCAATGTCACTTGGCAACCGCGATTCACTAATTCTAGCGCGGTTAAACAGCCAACAATACCGCCACCTACCACCACTACTTTTTTTGCAGCCATTACTTATCGGCCTGTAAGCAAGAATTTTTCGGTGCTGCTTAAATCGGCAGGGCTACCCAGCAACACTAAAATATCGCCTTCAGCCAGCTCAATATCGGCGCGTGGCAAAATATCTTCTAGCATGTTTGGGCGGCGAATATGCTGCAGCTCAACGTTAAAGCTATCAAAATCAATTTCATCTAAACGCATGCCAATTGTAAACGCCTCAGCGATTAATTCTGTTGAATGCAGGCGCACTTGATGCGCTTCGGTAATTTCGGTGGATACGTCAGTTAAGCCATGGAAATAGCCTTGAAACATTTTGTAGCGCTCTTCGCGGAAGCGGCGAATGCGTTTAATTACCCTATTTAGCGGCACACCCAAAAGCACCAACGCGTGTGATGCTAGCATTAAGCTGCCTTCTAGCACTTCAGGCACTACCTCAGTGGCGCCCGCATCTCTAAAGGTTTCAATATCGGCATCATCATACGTGCGCACAATCACAGGCAAATTGGGGTAGCCTTCTTGCGCCACGTGCAACACTTTCATGGATGCGCGCATATCGGAATAGCTGACAATTAATGCTTTGGCGCGCGCGCCGCCAGCGGCTTCTAACACAATGCGTCTACCTGCATCGCCATACATCACGTGTTGACCAGCTGCGGCGGCGTCATGCACACGCGTGGGGTCAATATCTAACGCGATAAAGGGGATATTTTCTTCTTTTAAGAATCGGCCTAAATATTGGCCACTGCGGCCATATCCGCAAATAATCACATGGTCTTTTAAATTTTTGGCAACACTATCAATTTCATCCACCACTTGGCTGCTATTGCGCGTGTAACTTTTAACCAATTTGCGCGCAATGCGGCCGTTGTACTGAATAATAAACGGTGCGGCTACCATGGATAATAAGGATGCTGCTAATATGATTTGCAGCTCATCGCCACCAATTAAATTTTGTTCTAAACCTAAAGCTAGAATAACAAAGCTAAACTCACCCGCTTGCGCCAATACCATGCCGGTGCGAATGCCCACGCCAGTTTCGTAGCCAAATAAGCGGCTTAAAGTGGCGATAACCAGTGCTTTAAACAGCACAAAGCCCACTAACAGCAATAGTACTAAGCCGATATGATTGGCTAATTGAGTAAGGTCTAACAACATGCCGACGCTGATAAAAAACAGGCCAAGCAAAATGTCGCGGAATGACGCAATATCCGATTCCACTTGATATCGGTAGCGCGTTTCTGAAATCAGCATGCCGGCAATAAATGCGCCTAATGCGTAGGATAATCCGGCGATTTTGGTCACTGTTGCTAGCAATAAAGTCACCATTAATACGTTCATCACAAATAATTCGCGTGAGCGCTGTTTAGCCACCAAGCTAAACCAAAAGTTGATAACGCCTTTGCCGAATTTAAACAATATAAACAACAAGATAACGGTTTTTATCAGCGACATCACCAAAATAGTGCCCATGTTGTCGGCATGCGCGCCTAAAGCGGGAATCAACACCAAAATGGGGATAACGGCTAAATCTTGAAACAGCAAAATGCCAATACTTAAACGGCCGTGGCGCGAGTTTAAATCGACACGTTCCATTAGCATTTTAGATACGATGGCGGTTGATGACATGGTTAACGCGCCGCCCACTACAAAGGCAGTAACTAGGCTTAAGCCAGACATCCAGCCCACCAGCATAATGACGCCAAGCGTGATTAATACCTGCGCGCCACCCAAGCCAAATAAGGTTTTGCGCATGGAATACAGCTTAGATAAGCTAAATTCTAAGCCAATGCTGAACATTAAAAACACAATGCCAAATTCGGCTACATGACGACCGCTTTCGGTGCTGGGTAATAAATTTAAGGCGTATGGGCCGATTAATACGCCAACAAAAAAGTATGCCAGCATGGCGGGCAGACGCAAGGCGCGAAAAAACGCCACCGCCAAAACCGAGCTGGTAAGCAACAGTAATACGCTGGTTAATGAATCAAACATGTGTAGTGAATTTAAATGGCATTTAAAAAAGCTTTTTTATTGGTTAATGGTTATTTTAATAAAGCTTTGCTTAAATAGGGCAAAAATTGTGCCTACTTTTACTAAATTACTTAAAAACAGCAGTATTTTACTTTATTAGTCATGGTTTCCCTTTTATACTAATCGATTATGGCACCTACATTATTGCAATCCGATCGCGGACATTCAACACCAAGCGCTGCTGCTTCTACTGGGCAGCCGGATAATTTATCGACTTTGCAATTGGCGCGCAACGTATTAACCATTGAAGCGCGTGAAATCACGGCGCTGGCTAATCGGCTGGATGCCAATTTTGAAGCGGCTGTTAACCTTATTCTACATTGCCATGGCCGAGTTGTGGTTAGTGGCATGGGTAAATCTGGCCATATTGGCGGCAAAATTGCGGCCACCTTGGCCAGCACCGGCACGCCTGCTTTTTTTATGCACCCAGCAGAAGCCAGCCATGGCGATTTAGGCATGATTACCGATGGTGATGTGGTGATTGCGCTTTCCAATTCGGGTGAAAGCGATGAGCTGCTGAATATTTTGCCCACCATTAAACGCTTGGGCGCTAAAGTCATTAGCATCACTGGCGCACCAAATTCCACACTGGCCAAAGAATCCGATGTGCATTTAAGCGCCGAAGTGGCGCAAGAAGCGTGTCCGCTGGGCTTATCACCCACTGCAAGCACAACGGCGGCGTTAGCTTTGGGTGATGCGTTGGCTGTTTGTGTGCTTAATTTACGCGATTTTACTGCTGAAGATTTTGCACGCTCACACCCGGGCGGCAGTATTGGCCGCAAATTACTCACGCGTGTTAAAGATGTCATGCGTGTAGACTCCTCAATTCCCAGCGTGTCTGCCGATGTTTTATTATCGGCTGCCTTGATTGAAATGACCAATAAAGGCTTAGGCTTAACCGCAGTTGTAAATGCCAATTTTGAGCCAATCGGCGTATTTACCGATGGAGATTTGCGCCGCGCATTTGCCAATGGCATTCATGCTAATAGCGCCAAAATTAGCGATGTGATGCACGCTAGCCCCAATACCATTAATGCTAATCAACTGGCGGTAGAGGCGGTTGAGCTAATGGAAAACAAAAAAATTAATGGCCTGCTAGTGACTAACGATGCGGGCAAATTGGTTGGTGCATTTAATATGCACGATTTATTAAAAGCGAAAGTAGTGTAATGAGCGATTTGAATGTAAATGTGTCAATAGAAGTTTTAAATCGCGCCAAAAAAATTAAATTGGTGATTTTTGATGTAGACGGCGTGATGACCGATGGCGGCTTAACCATTGGTGACGATGGCCAAGAATACAAAACTTTTAATACGCAAGATGGTTTGGGCATGAAGCTGCTTAAAAATAGCGGCGTGCAAATGGCGATTATTACTGGTCGCACATCAAATGTGGTCAAGCAACGCTCTGAAAGCACGGGTGTGGCGCATTTTTATCAAGGTGTAGATGATAAATTAGTGGCGTACAACGATTTGATTGCCAAGCTAAATATTGCCGCCGATTGCGTGGCTTTTATGGGTGACGATGTAGTGGATATGCCGCCAATGTTGCGTTGTGGCTTGGCTGTTACAGTGCCGGCGGCGCCGTTAGCGGTTAAAAACCGTGCGCATTATATTACGCAAAAACAAGGCGGCCATGGCGCCGTGCGCGAATTATGTGAGCTGATTATGCATGCGCAAGATACCTTAGATGCGCAAATGGCGCCATTTTTTGCTGAATAAATCGCGAAAAATTAAAACAGCATGATTAGCCGTTCTGCCTTATTTTTCCCTATTGTGCTGGCTATTATGCTGGCATTGCTTACGTTTTGGATTAGCCAAACCGTTGAGGAGCAAGGCCCAAAGCTGGATGGCAGTAATCGGCATGACCCCGATTACACCATGAATAATTTTGTGACCACGCAAACCGATGCGCAAGGGCAGTTGCGCTATATTTTAGCCGCGGCAGAAATGCTGCATTACCCCGATGACGATAGCACTGTGCTGCAACGTCCACGCTTTACGCAGTACACCGTTAATAAGCCGTATACGCAAATTGAAGCGTTGCGCGGTTATATTTCTAATAACGGCGAAGAAATTGAGCTTGTGGATAATGTAAAAATAGTGCGCCAAGCGTTTGAGGGCAAGGGTGAAATGCAAGTGTTATCCGAAAAGCTATGGATTTATCCGCAACAAGATTTGGTAAAAACCGATGCGCCAGTGATGATTAAACAATTGCCAAAAACCGTGATTACGGCCATTGGTATGGTTTACGATAAAAAAGCACAAACGGTGACTTTGTTAAATAGAGTAAAAGTGCACTATGAAAGGCCGGCAGCTGTTCAGACAAAAACAGCCGCCAAACCAGCAAAAGCCAGTAAACTACAGACTAAAAAAAAGTAGTTAATAAGCAATCGAACAAAGTTAAAGCTGGCGTAAATTAAATCAAAGTCATTGTATTTAAGGTTACTGAATATAAATCATGGCTAAAAAAGAAATAGCGGAGAAACAATGAGTAAAACGATGCGCAAAAGCCTGTTGCAACTGAGCCTAAGCTTAAGTTTGTGTTTTAGCCTGCAAGTGTTGGCCGAATCTGCAGATCGCGACAAACCGATTGAGCTGGAAGCCGATACAGTGACTGTAAATGATGCAAAAAAAACCAGCACTTACATGGGCAATGTGATTTTAACGCAAGGCACCTTGATTATTCATGCCGATAAATTAATTGTGCGCGAAGATAAAGATGGCTTTCAACACAGCACGTCAACTGGCAACCCAACCACTTTTAAGCAAAAGCGTGAAGGTAAAAACGAGTACATGCAAGGCAGTGCACAGCGGATTGAATACGATGGTCGCATGGATAAAGTGCAGCTGTATACCAAAGCGTGGGTAAAACGCGGTGAAGATATTGTATATGGCGATTATATTAGTTATGACGCCAATGCCGAATACGCGGAAGTGATTGGCGGTGCAAAAACGGAAAGTGGTGGTACATCAAGCGGACGCGTAAAAGCCATTATTCAGCCTAAAAACAAACCAGCCGCTGCCACAGAAATTAAGCCAGTAGCGCCTGTTAGCGTGAATCCGTTGCCAAAATTGGATAAAACATTAAAAATTGAAACGCCTTCTAATTAACCTTAATTAATCTTACTTAAACTTAGCAATAATCGAAAAATAATCTCAATGAGCGAACTCATCGTAGAACATCTACGTAAATCTTACAAATCGCGCACAGTGGTGCAAGATATTTCGCTGCAAATTAATAGTGGCGAGGTAGTTGGCTTGCTTGGCCCAAACGGCGCGGGTAAAACCACCAGCTTTTACATGATTGTGGGCTTGGTGATGCTAGATGCTGGGCGCATTTTGCTTAATGGCAAAGATTTAAGCCGCATGCCGATTCATAGCCGCGCGCGCATGGGTTTAGCCTATTTGCCGCAAGAGCCGTCTATTTTTCGTAAACTAACGGTTTCCGAAAATATTTTGGCTATTTTAGAGCTGCAAGATTTAAGCGAAGAAGAGCAGCACGCACAGCTGGAATCCTTGTTGCAAGAATTACATATTGTGCATATTCGCAACAGCACCGCGATTAGTTTATCGGGCGGTGAGCGCCGCCGGGTTGAGATTGCGCGCTGCTTGGCCACTAACCCTAGTTTTATTTTGTTGGATGAGCAATTTGCCGGTATCGACCCCATTGCGGTGTTGGATATTCAAAAAATTATTCGTTTTTTAAGCAGCAAAAATATTGGCGTGTTGATTACCGATCACAACGTGCGCGAAACCTTAGGTATTTGTGATCGCGCTTATATTGTGAATGACGGTACGGTGTTTGCCTCTGGCCATCCTGCTGATATTGTGAATAATGAAGCGGTGCGCGAAGTATACTTAGGCAAAGATTTTAGGCTGTAAACAGAGATGAAGCAAAATCTACAACTAAGAATGTCGCAAAATCTGGCGTTAACGCCACAATTGCAGCAATCCATCCGCTTGCTGCAATTATCTAGCTTAGAGTTAAATCAAGAGTTGGATACGATTTTGCAAGAAAATCCACTGCTAGAATTGGTGGAAGGTGAAGACGCGGGCGAAGATTTTGAAGCTGGTTTTGATGAAAACGCCCAGCAAAAAAGTGCCGATAACGACCCTGTTGATGCTGATGGTAAGCAGGCGTTAGATGCTGATGACGCATTTAATAGTGTGGATTATCAAGAAACTAGCACCAGCAACAGCCAAGAAACAGCAGAAACACCGCCAGAAACCGCTACCACCGCTGAAGATTTTTCGGCCACCGATTTTGACGAAAGCTATGATGAGTATGGCAGCGCCAGCAATTGGGATGAAGGCGGCCGCCAAAACAATAATGATGACGATGATGGCGATTACACGCGCCAAGAAATTATTGCCATTAGCTTGCGTGAGCATTTATTAAGTCAATTGAAACTCATGCCCTTATCAGAGCGCGACCAAACCTTGGTGATGCTGCTGATTGATAGCATTAACGATGATGGCTATTTAGAGCAATCGTTAGAGGAGATGGCAGAGCTACTGCCGTCAGAGTTAGAAATTGAATTATTAGAGCTAGAAACCGCGCTTAAATTGATTCAGCATTTAGATCCGCCAGGAATGGGCGCGGTTAACTTGCAAGAATGTTTGTTGCTTCAATTAAATGCGCTGCCCAAAGAAACCGCGTTTTTAGCCTGTGCAAAACTGATTGTTGAACAACATTTAGCGGTGTTGGCGAATAAAGATTTTGCCAAATTACGCAAACTTTTAAATTGTGACGATGTAGCGCTAAAAGGCGCGCAGACCTTAATCAAGCAACAAAATCCGCGCCCAGGCAGCGATTTTGCGCAACTCAGTCGCGATCATTATATTCAGCATGAAGTGTTGGTTAAAAAAGTAAAAGGTATTTGGATTGCGACCTTGAACGACGGCGTGATTCCCAAATTGCGCATTAACCAACTGTATGCCGATATTTTGAAGCGCAACCGCGAAAATTCGAATCAGTATTTGCAAACGCAAATGCAAGAAGCCAAATGGATGATTAAAAATATCCAGCAGCGTTTTTCAACCATTTTGCGTGTTAGCCAAGCCATTGTAGATCGCCAACGTAACTTTTTTGAGCACGGCGAAATTGCCATGCGCCCATTGGTATTACGTGAGATTGCAGAAGAGTTAGAATTGCACGAATCCACCATTTCGCGCGTTACTACGCATAAGTACATGCTCACTCCGCGTGGCGTATTCGAGCTTAAATATTTCTTTGGCAGCCATGTTTCAACCGATGCTGGCGGCTCTGCTTCTGCCACGGCCATTCGTGCGCTGATTAAACAATTAGTGGCCGAAGAAACACCTAAAAAACCATTATCCGATAATCAAATCACCGATATTTTAGGCAAGCAAGGCATTATTGTGGCGCGCCGCACCATTGCTAAATACCGCGAATCATTGAATATTCCACCCGCCAATTTGCGTAAAACCTTATAACTGTTTTACAAAATCGTTACAAAAATTCTAAATAATCTGCTCAAACCACCTCGCAAAAAAAAATCAAAGGTGTACACTTAAATTGTTCGATGAGTTTAGTTAGCTACTTATTGGCAAGCTTAACTTAAAGAACAATTTCAATAAGGAGCAAGTCATGAATTTACAATTAACTGGGCACCACTTAGAAATTACACCTGCCATGCGTGAGTATGTGCAAAGCAAGCTTGTTAGAATCCGCAATCACTTTGATCATGTGATTGACGTAAAAGTTACCATGAGTGTAGAAAAACTCGCTCAAAAAGTTGAGGCTACACTGCACGTGCCGGGCAATGATTTACATGCCGAGTGCGTAGACGAAAACATGTACAGCGCGATTGACATGCTGACAGATAAATTAGACCGACAGGTTGTCAAACACAAAGAAAAAATGGGCAGTCATCACAAAGCCAATGGCGCCGTGAAACATCAAGATATAGGCCAACATCAAACGATTGATGAAAATCCAACCCTGAATTAAGACTCTTGTTAGATCCCTATCTGTAAAAATTTGCGCAGATGGGGATCTCAACAATCATCTTGCAATACAATCCCAACTTAAGCACAAAATTGATTGTTGTAAATATGCCGCGAATCAAATTAAGTTGTCACAATTACACAATCCCCTTTATCATTGAAAATTACGCCATAGCTGAGTTTTCGGCCCTTGTTCAAAATTTTAAGGACAAGTTCTGCGCGGAATTAGATGGCATTTTCAATCAATGAAACTTAAAATTTAATGGCTCAAATAAACGTAGCCGAATTATTCAAAGAAACCCGTCTTAAGCTAAAACTCAAGTGGGTTGCTGGCTTTGATGGCGGCAATAATCAACTGAATTCTGAAAAAGTGACCAAGCCATCATTGGCATTAATTGGGCATCTAAATTTTGTGCACCCTAATCGCGTGCAAGTGTTGGGCTGTGCCGAAATGGATTATTTAAATTCACTCAGCATTATTGCCATGCAACAGGCCATCGCCAATTTGTACGCCACCGATTTAGCCGCTGTGGTGGTTGCAAACGGTGAAAAGCCGCCAAAAGAGCTGATGGCGGCAGCCGATAATCACCGTATTCCTTTGTTTACATCGCCCATGCAAAGCCCGCAATTAATGGATTTGCTCAGCCATTATTTAAAACAAACCATGGCCGAAACCACCAGTTTGCATGGCGTATTTATGGAAGTGCAAGGCTTTGGCGTGCTAATTAAAGGCAATGCCGCCATTGGTAAAAGTGAGCTGGCGCTAGAGCTAATTACGCGCGGCCATCGTTTAGTGGCGGATGATATTAGCGACTTTTTTAAAATATCGCCGGAACGCATTGAAGGCCGCTGCCCTGAGTTATTGCAAGATTTTTTAGAAGTACGTGGCTTGGGCATTTTAAATATTCGCGCCTTGTTTGGCGATAATTCGGTTAAGCCAACCAAGCCGTTGGATTTGATTATTCAGCTTGAGCTTGCAGACACGCAAAAGCCCCAAGATTTAGACCGTTTAAGCGCCAAAATTAAGCACGAAATTGTGCTGGATGTGAATATTCCAAAAGTGATTATTCCGATTGCTGCTGGCCGAAATATTGCGGTTTTGGTTGAGGTGGCGGTGCGTAACCATATATTATTGCTGCGCGGCATTAACGCCACCCAACAATTTACCAAACGGCAAAAACAAATCATGTTAAAAGAAACTAAAAAGCTGTAATTATGCAAATTATCATCGTCACAGGTCTTTCTGGTTCGGGTAAAAGTATTGTGCTGCGCGCCTTGGAAGACAATAATTTTTATTGCGTTGATAACCTGCCGGCTACATTATTGCCGCAAATAACCCAACATTTAAATGCCACCAATTACGGCAAAATTGCCATTAGTATTGATAGCCGTAGCGCCGCGCTTGAAGCGTTGCCGCAAGGTATTGAATCGCTAAAAGCCGATGGCAATCAAGTGCAAGTACTGTTTTTAGAATCCGCCGTAGAAACGTTAGTTAAGCGCTTTTCAGAAACGCGGCGCAAACATCCATTAAGTAATGAAAACACCACCTTGGCCGAAAGTATTGCCAGAGAGCGCGATTTACTGGCCGGTGTGGCGGCGCTGGGTAACCATATTGATACCAGTAATTTAAGCGCAAACGCATTGCGCAACCATGTGCGCGAGCTCATTTCGGCATTACAATTATCGTCCGAAACAGCGCATACCAATAAGGGATTGGTTTTATTATTTACCTCGTTTGGCTTTAAAAACGGCATTCCGCTAGATGCGGATTTTGTGTTTGATGTGCGTAGCTTGCCTAATCCGCATTACGACCCCATTTTAAAACCATTAACAGGAAAAGATGCCGCGGTGCAGGCGTTTTTGGCGAATCAACCCGCCGCCATTGAAATGCTGGCCGATATTCAGCATTATGTACAAAAGTGGCTGCCCAGTTTTAATGCGGATAACCGCAGTTATTTAACAGTAGCAATAGGTTGCACAGGCGGTCAGCACCGTTCTGTGTATTTTGTAGAACAATTGAGTGCGTATTTTAAACAACACTTTACCAACAACAATAAGCAACAAGTGATTATTAGGCACCGTGAGTTAGGCTAGATATATAAAGATTAAACATCTAACTATATCGTTTTTAAAAGGTAAAACAACAAAATGATTGGCATTTTGATTATCGCGCATGGCCAGTTAGGCGAAAGCTTGATTGAGTGCGCAAAACACGTGATGAATAAGCTGCCGCCGCAGTTGGCATCCATAGCGGTTAATACCAATGACGACCCCGCCGATGTGTTGCCGCAGGCGCAAGCCTTGGTTGAGCAGCTAAATACTGGCGACGGCGTATTGGTATTATCGGATATGTACGGCGCCACCCCTTGCAATGTAGTGATTAAATTATTATCGGGCAATAATGTAGAAGGCGTGGCAGGGTTAAACCTGCCCATGCTAGTGCGCGTGTTAACCTATCGCAATGAATCCATTAAGAAAATTGTGGAAAAAGCCGTTAGCGGCGGGCGCGATGGTGTGGTGCATTTTACAAAATCTGGCTGCAATCACCATAAGCAAACTTAATAAGCCAATTTAAAAAAACTTGAAAACAAACTAACAAGAATAGATAAAAATGATTAAACAAGACATTATCATCATTAACAAATTGGGCCTGCATGCGCGCGCCAGCACCAAATTAACGCAAACCGCCAGCCAATTTGCGGCCGAAATTTGGATAGAGCGCAACGGCCGCAAAGTTAACGCCAAAAGCATAATGGGTGTGATGATGTTAGCGGCGGCTAAAGGCTCAACCGTTACATTAGAAGCAAGCGGGGAAAATGAAATGGCTGCGATGGCGGCTTTAGAAGCTTTAATCAACAATTATTTTGGCGAGGGTGAATAAGCTTGGCTAATTCACAGTCAGCAAATCAAGCATCTGTGGCGG
This sequence comes from Methylotenera sp., assembly GCA_043780715.1. Classification (GTDB taxonomy): domain Bacteria; phylum Pseudomonadota; class Gammaproteobacteria; order Burkholderiales; family Methylophilaceae; genus Methylotenera_A. Next base: position 12,769 of record JAYWCF010000086.1, read on the forward strand.
CTTCTAGCTTTAGCATCCACGGCATAGGCGTATCCAGCGGCATTGCCATTGGGCGCGCGCATTTGGTTTCAAATGCACTGCTAGAAGTTGTGCATTATGTGCTGCCTGCGCATTTGGTGGATGACGAAATTACGCGCTTTGCGGCGGCAATTGTTGCCGTTAAAAAAGAGTTAGAAACCATTCAAAGCCAGCTTTCTAAAAACGCGCCGGCCGAAATCAGCGCTTTTATCAATACACATTTGATGATGCTGGCCGATAAATCGCTATCCGAGATCCCCAAAGACATTATCCGTAGAGAGCAATGCAACGCCGAGTGGGCGATTAAGCAGCAGATGGATGATATTGTTGAGCAATTTGACGCCATTGAAGATGAGTATCTGCGTGAGCGCAAGCAAGATGTAGTGCAAGTGGTAGAGCGGGTGATTAAGGTGTTGTTGGGTCATCCTAATCAGGCGCCTAATCAAAACGCTAATCAACAATCTACAAAACAACAGTCAGTTAAGCAGCAAGAAAACGCCACTATTTTGGTGGCGCACGATATTTCACCGGCCGATGCGATTCAATTTAAACAGCACCATTTCGCCGCGTTTATCACCGATGTAGGCGGCGTGACATCGCATACCGCTATTTTGGCGCGCAGCTTAAATATCCCATCGATTGTGGCGTTGCAGCGCGCGCGCGATTTAATTGATGATAATGAGCTGATTATTGTAGATGGCAGCTTGGGTGTGGTGATTGTTAATCCAAGCAAAGAGATTTTGGCCGAATACAAGCTGCGCCAAGAACAGTGGGAGCTTGAACAGCAAAAATTACAACGGATTAAATCCACCAAAGCAGTCACCATGTGCGGCACGGCGATTGAGCTGCAAGCCAATATTGAGGTGCCAGAAGATGTGATTGCGGCAAAAGCAGCCGGCGCGACTGGTATTGGTTTATACCGCACCGAATTTTTGTTTATGAACAAGCGCGAAATGCCAGATGAAGAAGAGCAATTTTTAGCGTACAAGCAAGTGGCAGAAGCCATGAAAGGCATGCCAGTCACTATTCGCACGCTGGATTTGGGTGCTGATAAGCAAATGAACCCAGACACGGTTAGCAATTGCGCCAACCCCGCATTGGGCCTGCGCGCCGTGCGCCTTTGTTTGAGCGAACCGCAAATTTTTCTTACACAATTGCGTGCGCTATTACGCGCATCAAATTATGGGCATATCAAAATTTTAATTCCCATGTTGTCTACGCTATCCGAGTTACGCCAAACAAAAATACTGCTAGAGCGTGCAAAAGTCAGTTTGCGCAAACAGAACATTCCGTTTGATGAAAACATAGCGCTAGGCGGCATGATTGAAGTGCCAGCGGCCGCGATTAATGCCGAAGCGTTTGCCAAAGAGTTGGATTTTATGTCGATTGGCACCAACGATTTGATTCAATACACCTTGGCTATTGACCGCACTGATGACGCCGTGGCGCATCTTTACAACGCTTTGCATCCATCTGTTTTAAAGCTAATTTCGATGACGATTAAAGCGGGTGCCAAGTTGGGAAAAACGGTAGCGGTGTGCGGCGAAATGGCGGGTGACGCCAAGCTGACTAAGTTATTAATTGGTATGGGATTGCGCCAAATGTCGATGCACCCCAGCAATATTTTAAGTGTAAAACAGCAAGTGCTGCATAGCCAAATTACCCAGCTAAATGCTAATGCAAACAAAGTGTTAAGCAACACGGATCTAGAAAAAATTGAACTATTAGTAACCAAATTTAATCTGCAATAAACAAAGTGCACATCTATAAACTCAACTTTCGTGGTCATACAGCGTTGCTCATAAAAAATAATTCCTTGCATATAAACATATGCGGCGTCATTATTTTTTAATCGCGCCTTGTCTGACTTAGAAATTTGAATTTATAGAAGCACCCTTAAAGGAAATAAAATGAGCACGGAAATATTAGTACCAAACAACGATGATAAAAACATTGCCACCGTTACGCATCTTGGCGGCACCGTTTTTTCGTTTATTCCTGCATTAATTGTGTGGATTTTGAAAAAAGACGATAGCGTTTATTTGAGCGATCAAGCCAAAGAGGCCTTGAATTTTCAAATTACCATGTTAATTGCGCAATTTGTGGCGGGTATTTTGGTGTGGATATTGATTGGTTTTGTGCTGATTCCGATTGTTTGGATTTTTAACGTTGTTTTTTGCATTATTGCCGCCATCTCAACTAGTAAGGGTGAGACTTATCGTTACCCGCTATGCTTAAGATTGATTAACTAAATAACAACTCTATTAATCCAAGTTTCGTCGTTACACTGCGTTACTCATAAAAAATAACTCCTTACATATTAACCATATGCGGCGTAATTATTTTTTAATCGCGCCTTGTTTAACTTGAGACAACTTGAATGAATAAAGCCGTTATAAAATTTTTTTGAGGATTCACCGTGCCACAAAACCCATTATTGTTTTTTTCTGGCCTACCCAAATTTGATGAAGTGAAACCAGTGCATATTAGCCCTGCCGTTGACAGCCTAATTGCAGAAGGCCGCGCTTTGGTTGAGCAACTTGCTACCAGTACAGAAACGCCAACATGGGAAAACTTTGCGCTCAAGCTTGAAGACCACAGTGAAAAATTAGCCCGTGCTTGGAGCCAAGTAGGGCACATGAATGCGGTAGTGAATAGCCCAGAATTGCGTGAAGCCTATAATGACAATTTGGCGAAGTTAACCGATTATGGCAGCGACATATCGCAAGATGAGCGCTTATACGCGAAATTTAAAGCGATTCAAGCCAGCAGTGAATTTGCCAAATTAACGCCAACGCAACAAACCATCATCAATCACGAAGTACGCGATTTTAAATTAGGCGGTGCCGAACTGCCTGCCGATCAGAAAGCACGCTTTAAAACGGTGAGCGAAGAACTTTCAAAATTAGGTTCTAAGTTTGAAGAAAACATTATGGACAACACCAACGATTTTAAATATATCGTTGAAAATGTAGCGGATTTAGCGGGCTTACCAGCAGACGCGATTGAAGCCGCAGCCGATGCGGCAAAGAAAGATGAAAAAGTAGGCTATCAATTTAGCTTGCACTTTCCGTCTTATATGCCTGTTTTGCAATATGCGGATAATCGCGCTTTACGCGAAACGCTATATCGCGCTTACGCCACACGCGCTTCCGAATTGAGTAAGTCGGAATGGGATAATACAAAGTTAATTAGCGATATTTTAAAGCTCAAGCAAGAAGAAGCGCGGATGTTGGGCTTTAAAAACTTTGCTGAGTTATCGCTTGCCACCAAAATGGCCGATACGCCAAAACAAGTGACTGACTTTTTAGATACGCTTGCCAAGCGCGCTAAACCTTATGCCGAAAAAGATATGCAAGAGCTTTCAGCTTACGCCAAAAAATTGGGCATCAACGATATGCAGGCGTGGGATGTGGCCTATGTGAGCGAAAAATTGCGTGAAGAAAAGTACGCGTTTTCTGACCAAGAAGTAAAACAATACTTCCCCGAAAGCAAAGTGTTAGCTGGCTTATTTAAAGTGGTTGAAACCATTTTTGGCGTACAAGTGCGCAAAGCCGAAGCGCCGCTTTGGCATGCGGATGCGGCGTTTTATGCCATTTCAGATAGTCAAAATAGCCCTATCGCCTATTTTTATTTAGATTTATACGCACGCAACAATAAACGCGGCGGCGCATGGATGGATGAGTGCATCACGCGGCGCAAAACGGCATCTGGTATTGAGTTGCCAGTGGCTTATTTAACCTGTAATTTTTCGCCGCCTGTCGGTGGTAAACCAGCCTTATTCACGCATGACGAAGTCATCACCATGTTCCACGAATTCGGTCACGGCTTGCACCATATGCTCACCCAAGTGGATGATTACAGCGTTTCAGGCATTAAAGGTGTGGAATGGGACGCAGTGGAATTGCCTAGCCAATTTATGGAAAACTTCTGCTGGGAATGGGAAGTGCTACGCCATATGACCGCGCACGCAGAAACTGGCGCGCAATTACCACGCGAATTATTTGACAAAATGGTGGCGGCTAAAAACTTTCAAGCTGGTATGCAAACCGTGCGCCAAATTGAATTTTCATTATTCGATATGCGTTTGCATGGCGAATTTGACCCAAATGGAAAGCAAACCGCGCTAGATTTAATTGAACAAGTCCGTGACGAAGTAGCGGTGGTACGCCCACCAAAATGGAACCGTTTCCCTAACAGCTTTAGCCATATTTTTGCAGGCGGCTACGCAGCAGGCTATTACAGCTACAAATGGGCAGAGGTTTTATCGGCCGATGCTTACAGCCTGTTTGAAGAAATGGGCACGCTATCCGCCGAAGCAGGTAGCCGCTTTAAAAATGAAGTGCTAGCCAAAGGCGGCAGCCGCCCAGCCATGGAATCATTTGTGGCGTTTAGGGGCAGAGAGCCAAACTTGGATGCGTTGTTAAGGCATAATGGAATGGCCTAAACCTCCAGCTTTGTCGCTATACGTTGTTGCTTCGATTATTTTTCTGCACTTGCATATTAATATATGCGGCGCTTAAAAAATAATCTCGCGCCAAGTCTAGCTTAAAAGCTGATGGTTTAGTCAGCGCTGTGGCGTAGGTTCTTAAACCCACGCGTAATTACTAAGCCAATCTTGCAGACTTCCTACTACTTGATGGCAATTCTCTTTCACGTACTCACTCGGCTGTAATAAATCAGGCACAACTACCACTTTTAAACCCGCAGCAATTGCAGCACGGGCGCCGGTTTCGCTGTCTTCAAATGCAATACATTCTGCAACATTCAAACCTAACTTTTTAACAGCAAGCAGATAAATGTCAGGATTCGGTTTGCCGTTTTTGACTTCTTGACCGCTGGTTACATGGCTGAAAAAATCCAGCACGCCTACTTGACTTAATCGCTGTGTAATATGATGAGTGGGGGATGAGGATGCTACGCTGCAGATAATATTGTTGGCTTGATAATATTGCAGTAATTCTAGCGCGCCCTGTTTTAGCGGGAAGTGGTGATTTCGCTCAGCCAATCGCGCATCTAGCCCTTGCATAACGCGATTAAAATTATCAACACCGTTTAATTGCTCAATCATTCTGCTGGTTGAATCTGGCCCGGCACGGCCGATTAGCTGCGTGTATTGCGCTTGGGTGTAGGTAATGCCAATCTCGCTGGCAGCGGCGATGCAGGCTTGCATAATGATACGCTCAGAATCAATTAATAGCCCATCCATATCAAATATTGCCGCTTTAATCACGTTTGTCATGCCCAAAAAAGGTGTGACTTTAGCATATAAAAACATTGGCTTAAGCTAGTAATTAATTCAATTTTCTAATTAACAAAAGCTGTCATTCTGAGGCAAAGTTTTATCTGGCCGAAGAATTCATGTGCATGACAAAATGTTAGATTCTTCGCTGCGCTCAGAATGACGGAATTTAATAGCGTGTGATAAATAAGAATATTTTAATCTTAGTATGCGCGTATCAATCAAGCCAAATTTTTACGCATGCTAAAATACAGCTAATTATTTTAGGAGTTGCGTTGTGAAATTAGCCACATGGAATGTGAACTCGTTAAATGTGCGTTTACCGCATGTGTTGGATTGGTTGCGTGAAAATCCAATTGATGTGCTTTGTTTGCAAGAAACCAAGCAAGAAGACAGCAAGTTTCCTTACGCAGAATTAACGGCGGCTGGCTATCATGCTGTGCATGCAGGGCAAAAAACCTATAACGGCGTAGCGATTTTAAGCCGCCATGAAATGACGGATGTTGAGCGCGGAATCTTGAATTTTGAAGATGAACAGCAGCGGGTGATTAGCGCGACGATTAAAGGCATACGGGTTGTTTGTGTGTATATCGTTAATGGCCAAGCGGTGGATTCTGACAAATATGCTTACAAAATGCGCTGGCTGGATGCGTTAACCATTTGGCTGACTGAAGAGCTGAAAAAGCACCCAAATTTGGTGCTGCTGGGCGATTACAATATTGCGCCTGAAGACCGCGATTGCCATGACCCAGCGGCCTGGCAAGGGCAGATTTTGGTTTCGCCGCGCGAACGTGAAGCATTTCAGCGATTAACCGATTTAGGCTTGCATGATAGTTTTAGATTATTTGAGCAAGCTGACAAAAGCTTTACTTGGTGGGATTACCGCATGTTGGGTTTTAGGCGCAATTTTGGTATGCGCATTGACCATATTTTGGTGAGTGATGCGCTTAAAAGTAAATGTGAAAGCTGTGTAATTGACAAAGCGCCGCGCAAGCTAGAGCGGCCTTCTGATCATACGCCTGTGATTTTAACGCTTAATAATTAGCTAATAAATTTACTAGATTCCATGCCAAGCACGGAATCCCAAAAAAGCATTTAGGCTTTGATTCTTAACCTTTAATTTTAATGCCTAGTTGCTTTAATTTTCGATACAAATGCGTGCGCTCTAAGCCAGAAATTTCGGCTAGTTTGCTCATATTGCTGTTAATTAGCTTCATATGATACTGAAAATAATAGCGCTCAAAGTCATCACGCGCTTCGCGCAACGGTTGCACCAGCTCAACCGATAATGCTTGTGTGACGGCGGGCTGGGTTGCTTCGCTAACCGTAAATTGTTCCAACACTCGCGTCACATCATCCAGCGTAATTTTATCGCTTAGGCTGCTTAACATGGCGTTTTGCACCACGGCTTCTAGCTCGGCCAAATCACCTGGCCAATCGGCATTTCTTAGTGCGTTTAAGGCCGCCACATCAAAACTTTTGTAATCAGCGCCAGATGTTTCACCCAATAAACTCGCCATTGCGCTGGCTAAATCTGGAATATCTTCTTTATGGTCATTTAGCGCAGGTACTTTTAACGTGCTTTGCGATAGCGTTTGAAATAAGTTGTAATCAAATTGGCTGTTTTCAGCTAGTTGTGGCAAGTTAAACGCGCTGGCACAAACCACGCGCGCTTGATATTTATCTGCTTTTGCTAATAAAAGTTGCAAGCCTTTTTGTTCGGTTTTTTGCAAAGCGGCTACTTCTTCAATAAAAATAACACCATCGCGCGCGTACTCTAAAATTTCAAGTGGTGCATTTGCCAGCTTATCGTATTCCGATAAGCTTACCCAAGGTGTGCCAGCCATATGCAAAAAGCGCGCGCAAAGTTCTACACTGCCGCCTTTTTTACCGATTAATAATAAGGCATTTTTTGTGCGTGATATTTGCTCTAAACGTTGCTTAAGTTCGTTAATGACAATGCTTTTGCCAAAGCTGGATAAATTCATTTCGGTTTTTGGCAGATTTTCGGCATGTTTTAACGCCGCCATAACGGTTTTTAACAGCTTTTGCAGTGCAATCGGCTTTTCTAAGAAATCAAACGCACCAATGCGGGTGGCTTCTACCGCCGTATCAATCGTGCCATGGCCAGACATCATCACCACTGGCATGGTTAACAAGCCAGCATTACCCCATTCTTTTAATAGGCTAATACCATCGCAATCCGGCATCCAAATATCCAGCAGCACTAAATCTGGCCGCTGTTTTAAGCGCGCATCTCTAGCAGCCTGTGCATTTTCTGCCAAGGTAATATGGTGGCCTTCGTCCTCTAAAATGTCTCTTAATAACTCGCGAATGCCTATTTCGTCATCCACCACTAAAATATGTCGTGATGCCATGCTTATACTTTCCTTACTAATTTTTGTTTATTGTTGCCAATCTAATGGTGTTAATTACTACTTTAAGCTAAATCTATATTGTGCACTATAGTTTTGTGTTTTAAATAATCGGTTTCAAGCGGCAAAATAATGGTGACACTGGCACCGCCATCTGGATTATTTTCTATTTTGATTTGGCCTGCATGCTCATCCACCATTTTTTTAACAATGGCCAAACCTAAGCCAGTGCCATGCGCTTTGGTGGTGACATAAGGCTCATAAGCGTGCGAAATAATGGCGGCCGGAAAGCCTTGGCCATTGTCTTTTACCAGCAATTTAATGGTGGATTCATTAAAGCTGGTTTGCACCAAAATTTCAGGTTTATTAATCGCAGGCGATCCGTCTGCAGGTATTAGCGCGTCTTGCGCGTTTTGCATTAAATTATGCAACACCTGCCGCAACATGGTGGCATCGCCCAAAATATCTGGCATATTCGGCATTAAATCATACCCAATTTTTACGCTATCGCTGGCTTGGTTTGGCGCTAATTTATCGTTATCAAGCATTTCATCGCGTGCGTTTTCATCTCGCGCATTTTCATCGCGTGCATTTTCATATAGCGCAGCAACATCGCGAATAAGCTGATTAATATTAAGCCGCGTTAAATTGGCAGAGGGCGCGCGCGCATATTCACTAAACTCATTCACCATGGTTTTCATGGCGCTTACTTGATTGACGATGGTATCGGTGGCGCGTTGCAGCATGGTGGCATCGGCGGTGCTTAATTTGGCACTTAATTTATGCTGCAAACGTTCGGCCGAAAGTTGAATTGGCGTAAGCGGATTTTTAATTTCATGCGCAAGTCTGCGCGCTACTTCGCCCCAAGCCGCATCGCGCTGCGCTTGCACCATGGTGGTTACATCGTCAAACACCACCACAAAACCGTTATCGCCGCTGCCTGCGCCATTATCATTTGGCAATCTCGTTGCCTTTACTAACAACAGCTGCCTGCCTTGTGGCTGCACAATTTCAATTTGGCGAGATAGCTCTGTTTTGGCCAAATCATGGGTTTTGGTCAGATCAAAATGGCTTTGTACAATGCTAATAAATTCGGCCAGAAAAGCTTGATGTTCACTGATTTTAGTAAATTGTTGATTTTCGAATGGCGCTAAATTTAAGCCTAAAATGGTGCTGGCGGTTAAGTTATGTGTTCGCAATTCGCCTTTTTCGTTAATCGCCAATACGCCAGAAGATAAATGCGCCAAAATGGTTTCAAGGTAGCTGCGTGCCGCCTCAACCCTAACGCGATTTCTTTCAGAGGCTTTAGTAGCATCGTTTAGCTGGCGCGTCATGCTGTTAAACGATTTCACCAAAATGCCCAGTTCATCTTTGCCGTGTTCTGGCAGCATAGAGCTGTAATCGCCGCTGGCAATGGCGCGCGTGCCTTCAGCCAGCACGGTTAGTGGCTGCGTAATGCGACGACTTAATAAAAAGGCAATGGCCAGCGCCGATAACATCGCCAGCATTAATACTAAAGTTAATGTAAGTGCAAACACATCTTTAAGCGAGTTGCGGCTATAAGATAGCTCTTGATAGTCGCGATACACATCTTGCACTGCCTCTGCCGTGTTTGATAGCGATTTTGGCACAGGCTGCAGCAATTGCAAAATGCGTGTTTCACCTGCTAAATCTTGCGAGTTAACAGGTGCTAAAACTCGTAAATATAAACCTTTGTTGGGTATTGGCTCAATTTTTCCATAAACACGGTTTTGGGCTTGGCGCAATTGCGGAATGCTAGGTAATTCGGGTAAAAAACTAGTGGCGTCACTGCTAGAAACCGAAATAATGCGGCCTTGCGGGGTGAGTAATGTGGCGTCTTGAATGCCCGATTTTTCGCGTAAATCGTTCAATAAGCTGTAATGATTGCGTGATGGCAAAAAAGCCAAGCTGGTCGCCATGTTTTCAGCTTTTTCTTTAACATCTTGCAGCATAATATCCAAGGCGCGCTGGCCCAAACTTAAGCCGCCATCTAGCGCCGATTCTACTTTGACGTTAAACCAAGATTCGATAGAGCGCGTTAAAAAGTTAACGCTCACTAAGTAAACGATTAAGCCCGGAATAATCGCCATTAAGGCAAACGTGCCCAAAAGGCGCAAGGTTAAGCGGCTACCCATTACGCCAGACTTTATTTTTTTGTATAAATGCCACAGCTGAATGCCGATAAGCAGTACCAAAACGCCTGCTATTGCAATATTTAGATACAGCAGAATTTTATAATAGTCACTAGCAGTGGCGGTGTTGGCGCTTGCTAGGGAAAGCAAATACAGCAAGACTGCACCTAACGCTACACTTGCAATTACAATATATCTCATTGGCTATTGGGGCGATAAACTCATTTGAGTTCTTTATTGCCGGATTCTTTAGTAGGAAGTTCTTTGATTGGTTGTTCTTTGTTAGAGGACTCTTTAAGCCATAAATCTTTAAGCGACCATTCAAATTTTTGCGATGTTAAATTCCATTTTTCAGAAGATATAGCATCTACCTGAATGGCTTTTGGCAATTTAGTTTGGTCTAAGCGCACCAACAACGCTGCGTTGTACGGCTCATTTTTTTCTATCTGGGCCTTATCCAACACCTTCCAGTTGTCAATAACCATCAGCTCTTGCTCTGCCTCTGATAGCGTTTCAAACGATTTTTGATGTGCGCCGCGGGTGACCAAATATTGACGGCTAAGCGCATGATAGCTTAATACCACGCTGCGCGTCACAGTTACAATTTCATCATCAAACCAATATTTACGCGGTTTTACCACTTGAAACTCAATTAAAAAATGCAGCGGCACGCCTTTATTAACAGCCACTTCAATGGCGTCATCAAAGCTTACTTCTACGTCAGCCGACAGCGTGTAAAATTCATCATTAGGTTCTAATTCAGCTTGTTTAATCTCAATACTACTACTGGCAGCAAACGCAATAGTGCACACGCTAATTAGCGAAAATGCCGCCGTTAAGCGGATGCCATTAAGCAGTTTTTTGTAATAGCGCGTAAAAAAGGCCATCGTGCAGACTGTTGGGAATAAGTTGACCATGCGCGCACTGAATATTTTGATGGTGTTCATTGGTCAAGTTAAGGGGCAGTTGTGTCGCATCTGGGTTTTTAAGTAAAAAAGCGTCTATTTGTTGTTGATTTTCTTCATTAAAAATCGAACAAGTAACGTAGAGTAATTTACCGCCTTTTGCTAATAATTGCCACAGATTAGCCAAAATTAACGCTTGCTGGCTAGCAAATGACGCAATATCCGATTCACGGCGCAACCATTTAATATCCACATGCCGCCGCACAATACCCGATGCCGTACATGGCACATCGGCCAAAATGCGCTGAAACGCTTGGCTGGCTTGCCAATTAGCGGCATCACCTAATTGTAAATCGGCGCTTAAATGCAAGCGTTTTAAGTTACTTTCTACACGATCTAAACGGCTGGCATCATTATCCAGCGCTGTTAATGTTGTGTCGTTTAACTCTAAAATATGGCCCGTTTTGCCACCCGGTGCGCAGCACGCGTCTAAAACGGTCATGCCTGTTTGCACATCCAGCAAACCAGCCGCTAATTGCGCGCCATAATCTTGCACTGAAACCACGCCGTCGGTAAAACCAGGTATTTTTTCAACAGGAATTGGCTGCTCTAAAATCACTGCATATTCGCCCACTTGGCTTGCCACAATATCTTGGCGCGCCAACAATTGCACATATTCTTTAGCGCTGGTTTTTTGCGCATTTACGCGCAAAGTCATGGGCGGGTGCGCATTGCCAGTGGTTAAAATGCTTTGCCAAGTAGCAGGGTATTGATTTTTAAGCTTATTAATCCACCATTGCGGGTAAGAATATGTCGCCACTTCATTGTTTTTGGTATCAGCTTGCAGTTGCTGGCTTAATGCCTCTTTTTGGCGTAAAAAGTTACGCAAAACGCCATTAACCAAGCCTTTTGCCCAGCGCGGTTTGGCATAACTGGCTGCTTGCACCGCCTGATTGACCACCGTAAAATCACCCGCTTTATCATGCAATAACTGATAAATCGCCACTAACAAAAGCGCGGTAATGTGCTCATTACTTAGCGGTTTTTCTAGCAGCTTAATCAAGTAAGCATTCACTTCGCCATAAAAACGTAGCGTGCCATAACTTAAATCCGCCGCCGCCCCGCGTTGTTGTAGCGTAGCACTTGGGTACGATTTAAGCGCATCTGGCAACGCCAAAGTAAGGTTGCGGCCAGATAACACATCAGAAACTGCAATGGCAGCGATTTGTTGGGAAATATACAAATTAGCTTTCTAAATAAATTCAAACTAAACACATCTGTAGCGCATGCAATAATAGGCATGACTAGCATTCTAAAACAATTTTTTAATGCACTAATTTTTTAATGTACTAATATTTTAAAGTGCCACTATTTTTTTGAACCAATTTTAATCAATTAGATTTTTTAATTTCCTAAGCGCCGATTTTGCTTTGAATACGATTGTCCAGTAATAATGAATAATGGGCGTTGGCGCAAGTGTGACTTGCTTTTCAAATGGCTGCGTCACTTTCCAAACGCAACGCAAACCCGCCGCAAAAATAGCAAAATCACCCTTTTTAATCAACACACTTTGGCTTGAGTTGTCTGGTGTCACCCAAACCTCACCCTTTGTCACGTAAATCGTTTCTTGTTCAGGAAACTGCCAAACAAACGTTGAAGGCTCCTTTTTCCAAGTAATCCAAGACGAAATCTTCATTTCGGCCACTTTTTCTTGGCTAATCTGGCGCTCTACAATAATGCTATCAATAGGTGGATTTTGATTCACCAAAAACACAAATATAAGCAGAAGAACACTGACGGCAATCGCCAAACGATTTACAGATTTATTCATCATAAAGCTCAAGAGTTCTAATGCTTATATGCTAAATTTAAAAATTAGCAGACATCGCCATCAACCGCGCCACGCGCTCTTCAGTTTTTGGGTGCGTACTAAACAAGCTATCAAACGAAACCCCTGAAAGTGGGTTAATAATCATCATTTGCCCCGTTTCTGGGTGCGCTTCTGCGGTTTCATTTGGAATTTTATGCGCGTAGTTGTGAATTTTTTCTAATGCGCTGGCAAGGGCTTTTGGGTCTTTGCTGATTTGTGCGCCCATTTTGTCGGCTTCAAATTCGCGGCCGCGTGAAATGGCCATTTGAATTAAGCTGGCGGCCATTGGCGCTAAAAACATCATTAAAATGCCGATGATAGGGCTGCTGCGCTCACCATCTCTGTTGCCGCCGCCAAAAAACATGCCAAATTGCGCGATTGAAGCAATAGCACCTGCCATGGTGGCGGAAATCGTTGAAATCAGTGTGTCACGGTTTTTAACGTGCGCTAATTCATGCGCCATTACGCCACGCAATTCACGCTCAGTTAAAATTTGCATAATGCCAGCGGTAGCGGCAACGGCGGCGTTTTCTGGGTTGCGGCCTGTGGCAAAGGCGTTGGGTTGATTTTCATTCATCACATACACTTTTGGCATGGGCAATTTGGCGTTTTGCGCCAACTCTTTCACCATATTGTAGTAATTGCGAAATTGACCATCGCCATAGTTGTTTTCTGGCGTAACTTCTTGCGCACCATACATTTTAAGCACCGCTTTATCAGAGAACCAATAAGCATAAATATTCATACCAGCTGCAAATAAAAGTGCAATCAGCATGCCTGTACCGCCGCCTACAGCCGCGCCCACCGTGCCAAATAAGGCCACAATGGCGGCCATTAAAATAGAAGTCTTTAACCAATTACCAAACACATTAATCTCCTAACGTTTAAACATGCGCATGTGGCATGTCGTTAAATTCCACTCAATGAACATAATATGCTGTTGATTTGCTTTAAATTCAAGCACTAATGATGCATTTAGCTAAAAAATTCACCTAATTTAACATGTTGGCCTTGTGCAAATTGTTGTGCCGTTTGACGTTTGCCACCTGGCATTTGCAATTCATGGATGGCTAAAATAGCTTGTTCGCAAGCCACTTGAATTTGGGCGCCTAGCGCAATAATTTCACCATTAGCGCCAGTAGGCGTCTGATTTAAGCTAGAAGCTTCAATTAAACCAGAAGCCGTTTGATTTAAAACGTTTGCAAACCAAATGCGGCAGGTTTCACCCCTAAATTGCGCCGTTGCCACAGGAAAAGGATTAAAGCCGCGCACTTGGCGCGAAATTTCAAGCGCCGTTTTAGCCCAATCAATCGCGGCTTCGGCTTTTTCTAATTTGTGCGCGTAGGTGACTAGGCTTTCATCTTGAATCGTAGAAGATAACGCGCCTGTTTCACTTAATGTTTGCATGGCTTGCACCATTAATGTTGCACCTATACGACTTAATGCATCATGCAAAGTTTGCGTGGTATCAGTGTCTGTTATCGGTACAACGCCTTTAATCACCATAGCACCTGCATCCAAAGCAGGTACCACTTCCATAATCGTTACGCCAGTTTCAGTGTCACCCGCCAGCAAGGCACGATGAATTGGCGCCGCACCGCGCCAGCGCGGCAGTAGGGATGCATGAATGTTGTAGCAGCCATGCGTTGGCATATTTAAAACGGTAGTAGGGATAATCAAGCCGTAAGCCGCCACAATCATTACATCGGCCTGCGTGGCAGCAATTTCAGCTTGCACTTCGGCTGGTTTAAGGGATGACGGCTGAAAAACGTTTAAATGGTGTTGCAACGCCAATTGCTTAACAGGGCTGGCTTTTAATTGCATGCCGCGCCCAGCGGGGCGGTCTGGCTGAGTAAGCACCATTACAATTTGATGCCCAGCCTCAATTAAAGCGGCCAGCGCGGGTACAGCAAACTCAGGCGTGCCTGCAAAAATAATGTTCATTGTATTTTTTTTAGAGTGTTGGGTGAAAATGTGACTATCGATCGCGCAACAGTTTAGTCATTTTGGTTTTAATCCGATTGCGTTTTAGCGGCGATAAATATTCTACAAATACTTTGCCCAATAAATGGTCCATTTCATGCTGAATGCACACGCTTAATAAACCTTCCGCCTCTAATTTAAACGGTTTGCCTTGCTTATCCAGCGCTTCAACCGTAATTTTTTCGGCACGCGTTACACTTTCATACACACCGGGCACCGATAAACAGCCTTCTTCATAATCTTGCAAGCCGCTTTTAGCCACAATTTTAGGGTTAATAAACACCTGTAATTTGTTTTGCTCTTTGCTGGTATCAATCACAATCAGTTGAATGTGTTGATTGACTTGGGTTGCTGCCAAGCCAATACCCGGCGCGTCATACATGGTGTCGGCCATGTCATCAATTAATCGGCGAATGTCCGCATTCACCTCTTTAATCGGTTTAGCCACCGTGTGTAAGCGCGGGTCAGGATAATTAAGTATATTCAATAGTGCCATATTCGTTAAATCTTTAAAGTGTTGTCATGTATATACAACCAGCATTGTAAAAATGTTTCAATTTTGCTAAAAAGCTTGATTGTTGAATGAATTACGTGATAAATTTAATGCAATTTCGCGGATGCTAACTCTTATTTTTAGCCGCTTTTTGACCGAGGTCATGCAATGAATAAACGCATTATAACGCTGCTAGTGCTTGCTTGCTTAAGCTTGAATGTAAATGCTGATGAAATTCAGCTACAAAAAAACCATCCTGAGCGCCATGTTGTTGTAAAAGGCGATACTTTATGGGGCATTTCAGGTCGATTTTTAAAAGATCCTTGGCAGTGGCCAAAAGTGTGGCGCATGAATCGCGAGCAAATCAAAAATCCACACCTCATTTACCCCGGCGATGTTGTGGTGCTGGATAGCAGCAGCGGCTCACCGCGTTTAAGATTGTTGCATGAAACCGTTACATTAAGCCCTGGTGCGCGCATTGAGCCACTAGAAAAAGAAGCTATTTTTACCATTGCCCCAAATATTATTGGCCCATTTTTAAGCCAACCTTTATTGATTGAAAACGGTAAATTAGATGTAGCGCCGCGTATTATCGCCGGTCAAGAAAACCGCGTGGTGTTAAGCCCTGGCACGCGTGTGTACATCAATAGCATTAAAGAAGGCCAAGGAACACACTGGAATATTTACCGCCCAGGTGAGTTATTAAGAGACCCAGATACAGCAGAAGTGCTGGGTACAGAGGCTATTTATCTAGGCGACGTGGACATTGCGCGTTTTGGTGATCCTGCCACAGGCGATATTGTGAGAGCCAAAGAAGAGATTTTTGCTAAAGATCGATTAGTGGTATCGCCAGATGAATTTAAAAGTAGCTTTGTGCCGCATGCGCCAGATACCCAAATTTCTGGCCGCATCATTCGTATTTACGGCGGTGTTGCCGAAGGTGGCCCTAATACCGTAGTGTCAATCAATCGCGGTAAAAATGATGGCTTAGAAGAAGGCCATGTGTTGGCAATTAGCCGTTACGGCCGCGTGATTGTAGACCCTGAATACAAAGATTCGGCTTCTAACAAAGTGACGGCTGAAAATAAAAAGCTGAAAGAACTAAATTTTGATGTAAAAACCGATGCTGACGGCAAAAAGATTGTCAATTTTGAAAAAGCATCAGCGCAAACTAAATTAGTGCTTAAGCCGGGCCAAGTAAAATTGCCAGATGAGCGCGTGGGCTTAATGATGGTATTTAGAACCTTTGATCGCGTTTCTTACGCACTGATTATGAATACGTCAGACGCGATTTACACCGCCGATTCTGTGCATACACCTTAATACGTAGCGCCATACAAAATGCAAAACAAAGCCAACATTGAAGATTCCGATGTTGCGCTTTGGGTGTCTTTAAATCAAACCGTTGGTTTAGGCAACGCAGGCATTTGCCAATTATTGGCTAAATTTGGCTCACCAGAAGCCATATACAGCGCGACAAGCCATCAGCTGCGCGAGGTAGTAGACGAAGCGACAGCGCAAAAAATTCTAAACGGCGTTAACTTAGATGCCATTAGGCCAACGCTTGATTGGCTCAAAAAAGACCATACACACATTATTACGCTGGCCGATAAAGCCTATCCCCAAGCCTTGTTAGAAATCAGCAATCCACCCGTTTTGTTGTATGCCATTGGCCATACCCACTGGTTAAATGAGCCCTGCATTGCCATGGTGGGTAGCCGCAGCAGCACGCCGCAAGGTGAAAAAAATGCAGAAGATTTTGCAGAAAGTTTATGCAACCACGGTTTATGTGTGGTGAGTGGAATGGCGCTGGGCATAGATGGCGCCGCACATCGCGGTACCTTTAAAAGCATTGGTAAAAATAAAGGCGCCACCATTGCCGTGGTGGGTACAGGCTTAGATATTGTTTACCCCTCACGCCATCGCGATTTAGCGCACAAAATTGCAGAGCACGGTTTAATCATCTCTGAATTTGCCTTAGGCACACCTTCAAAAGCGCAAAATTTTCCAAGAAGAAATCGTATTATCAGCGGCCTAAGTTTGGGCTGTTTGGTGGTTGAAGCCAATATCGATAGCGGCTCATTAATTACCGCGCGTCTAGCGATTGAGCAAGGTCGCGAAGTGTTTGCAATACCGGGTTCGATTCATTCACCCGTTGCTAAGGGCTGTCATCAGCTGATTAAGCAAGGTGCCAAGCTGGTTGAAAATACCGCCGATATTCTAGAAGAGTTGAAAAATATGTTAACAAACGTTAGCCCAATGGGGCTAATGACCCAAATGGGGGGTGTTGCCCCAGAACCCAATACAGTACTGGATTGCATGGGTTTTGACCCCATTGATTTTGAAACAGTATTAACTGTTTCAGGATTGACTACAGAAGGGCTTTCCGCCATGCTGATGGTAATGGAACTAGAAGGCAAGATTACGACCTTACATGGTGGCAAGTATCAACGGCTTATTTAGTTGAGATGCCAGCTGTGTTTAGATTCCAAATTGTTTAGGAGATGCTATGTTTGAAGTGTTGGTATTCATGTTTGAAAATTATTTTGCACACCATGCCATGCCAGATGCGGATGTCATGGGCCAAGAGCTGTCTGCTGCTGGGTTTGAGCAAACGGATATTGACGGTGCATTTGATTGGTACGATGAAATGAAATGCCGTTTAACGCAGCCTGATATCCAGTATTCACATCAACACTCTGGAATGCGCGTGTTTTCTGAAACAGAGCTTAAAAAAATCAACACAGAAAGTATTGGATTTGTGCTGTTTTTACAGCAAGCCAATGTTATTAATGACATGGAACGCGATTTGATTGTGGACCGTGCAATGGCGTTAAAACAACAAGAAATTACAGTGGAAGAAATGCGCTGGATTACAATGATTGCCTTGTGGAATGAAGGCCGTGAAAAAGATTATTTGTTTGTTGAGGATGCATTTTTTAATCCACGCGGATTAACGGTTCACTAGTTTATTTAACAAATCTGTCAAAAAAATAGCGCTTAAATCTAAGCGCTATTCTAAGGTTCTCACTTTTCAAGTTGTTAATTTATAAAGTTATTTAATCTTTAAATTATCCACAATTTTTGCAATAATTCCGGCTTGATTCAATGTGTAAAAATGCAAGCTAGGCACACCGCCAGCTAACAACGTTTCGCAAAGCCCGCTCACCACATCAACACCTAAAGCGCGTAACGATGGCAAATCGTCAGCATAAGCTTCTAAGCGCAAACGTAACCAACGCGGAATTTCGGCACCACAAACGCCAGAAAATCGGGCTAATTGGGTGTAGTTGTAAATGGGCATAATGCCCGGCACAATCGGAATCGTAATGCCATCTTTTACACAACTATCTACAAAGCTAAAATAAGCATCAGCATTGTAAAAGTATTGCGTAATGGCTGAATCAGCGCCTGCTTCTACTTTACGTTTAAAGTTGGCCATATCTTTGGCGGCCGATAATGCCTCCGGGTGAAACTCAGGGTAGGCGGCCACTTCTAAATGAAACCAATCGCCGGTTTCTTGGCGAATAAAACCGACTAACTCGTTTGCATATTTAAAATCGCCCACGCTCACTTCACCCGATGGCACATCGCCACGCAAAGTGACTAAGCGCTTAATGCCTTTGGCTTGATAGGCCGATAGCAATTCACGGATTTCTTCTTTGCTAGAAGAGATACAAGAAATATGCGGTGCGGCTTGATAACCTTCGGCTTGAATCTCAAACACGGTTTCTTTGGTGCGGTCAGTGGTTGAGCCACCGGCACCAAACGTCACTGAAAAAAACTCAGGCTTATATGGCGCAAGTTGTGCTCGCGTTTCGCGTAAATTAGCGATACCTTCTGCCGTTTTAGGCGGAAAAAACTCAAAACTTAATGGAATTTCTGGCTTCATTTTTTACTTAATCTTTTTTATCCGTCACAATGGCGCTTAAAATCCACGAAATAATACTGTAAACAATCGCACCAATAATGCCTGCGGTGAATGTTTTTACATCAAAACCCTGTAACAAATAGCCTGCCAACCAAAACAACAAGCCATTAATGACAAAGATAAATAAACCCAGCGTAATGATGGTCACAGGTAGCGTGAGAATCAATAAAATGGGTTTAATTAATATGTTAGCCAAGCCAATAACCGCTGCCGCGATTAAGGCTGACATAAAGCTAGACACATGAATGCCTGGTACTAGATACGCCACCGCCAACAAAGCCAGCGCGCTTAACAACCATCCAATCAACAATTTCATGTGTCTGCTCCTAAGATAAATATTAAAGATTAATAACGATACGTTTCTGGCTTAAATGGGCCGTCTTGCGACACGCCAATGTAAGCCGCTTGTGTTTCAGATAAACGTGTCAACTGTGCGTTTAATTTTTTCAATTGCAACACAGCCACTTTTTCATCCAAATGTTTTGGCAACACATAAACGCCTACTGGGTAATCGGCTTGACGTGTAAATAACTCAATTTGCGCAATGGTTTGATTGGCAAAGCTTGAGCTCATTACATATGAAGGATGACCTGTACCGCAACCTAAGTTTACCAAACGGCCTTTAGCAAGCAAGATAATCTTTTTGCCATTTGGGAAAATTACATGGTCAACCTGTGGCTTAATTTCATCCCACTCATATTTTTCAAGGCTTGCAACGTCAATTTCGTTATCAAAGTGGCCAATATTGCACACAATGGCTTGGTCTTTCATTTTTGCCATGTGGTCATGCGTAATGACATGGTAGTTACCAGTAGCCGTTACAAAAATATCGGCATGCTCAGCCGCATAATCCATGGTGACTACACGGTAGCCTTCCATGGCTGCTTGCAATGCGCATATCGGATCAATTTCTGTCACCCAAACTTGTGCCGATAATGCGCGTAAAGCTTGTGCAGAACCTTTACCCACATCGCCATAACCAGCCACCACTGCCACTTTACCGGCAATCATCACATCGGTTGCACGTTTAATCGCATCCACTAAACTTTCACGGCAGCCGTATAAGTTATCGAATTTTGATTTTGTTACTGAATCATTTACATTGATTGCAGGAAAAGCTAATTTGCCTTCTTTATGCATTTGATACAAACGATGCACACCCGTGGTTGTTTCTTCAGTCACGCCAATGATTTTAGCTAAACGTATTGAGTACCAAGTTGGGTCTGTTTTTAATTTAGCTTTAATCGCATCAAAAAGACAGATTTCTTCTTCGCTTGTAGGTTTTGATACTACAGATAAATCTTTTTCAGCGCGTGTACCAAGATGTAGCAATAATGTTGCATCGCCGCCGTCATCTAAAATCATATTGGTGTAGCCGCCATCCGTCCATTCAAAAATGCGGTGCGTGTAATCCCAATATTCAGTCAGTGTTTCGCCTTTAATCGCGAATACTGGTGTGCCGCCAGCCGCAATCGCAGCCGCAGCATGGTCTTGTGTTGAGTAGATATTGCATGACGCCCAACGTACTTCGGCGCCTAAATCTTTTAGCGTTTCAATTAATACCGCTGTTTGAATGGTCATGTGCAGTGAGCCAGTAATGCACGCACCTTTTAATGGTTGTGCAAGAGCAAACTCTTCACGAATCGCCATTAAACCTGGCATTTCAGTTTCGGCAATGGCAATTTCTTTACGGCCAAAAGTCGCTAAACTAATATCAGCAACAATGTAATCTTTGAATGTTAAATCAGTCACGGTGTTCATCGTTTTTCCTTAAACAATAATGAAGTTTGGTGACCAGAAGGGATGAATTGACAGAGACATTAACTTTGCCCACCTGCATCCCGTGTCTGGCACGGTTAGGTGAACGCCGTTTACAATAATGATAATAATTTCACCAATATTGCTAACCGAGCCTAGGGTTTACGTATCAAAAATCACGTAACCTCGCAACGTTCCTCGGTTATAAATTACAAAAACCAAATTATAATGAAATCATGCTTTTTGTAAAGCCATGATTTCATTAAGTTATACTACGTATTAACCTTACAAGCCTGCCGCTGCTTTAAGTGCCGCCGCCCTATCAGTTGCTTCCCAAGTAAACTCAGGCTCATCGCGACCAAAGTGGCCGTAAGCAGCAGTTTTTGTGTAAATTGGTCGTAATAAGTTCAACATTTTTACAATGCCTTTTGGGCGCAGATCAAAGTGTTCACGCACTAACTGCGTTAAAACTTCATTTGAAACTTTACCAGTGCCGTAGGTTTCAACCATGACAGAAGTGGGTTGCGCCACGCCAATGGCGTAACTCACCTGCACCAAGCAACGTGACGCTAAACCTGCCGCCACAATATTTTTAGCTACATAGCGGCCAGCATACGCGGCGCTTCGATCTACTTTTGAAGGATCTTTACCTGAAAACGCACCGCCGCCATGCGGAGCTGCGCCGCCGTAGGTATCCACAATAATTTTACGGCCGGTTAAGCCGCAATCGCCTTGTGGGCCGCCAATTACAAAGCGTCCCGTTGGGTTAACTAAATATTTAATATCGCCTTTAATCAATTCTTTTGGCAACATCGGCTTAATAATGTCTTCAATCACAGCTTCACGAATCATTTCCAAACTAATTTCTGGCGAATGCTGAGTAGAAACCAAAACCGTATCAATTTTGTATGGTTTGCCATCAACATATTGCACCGTCACTTGGCTTTTCGCGTCAGGACGCAACCATGGCAAACGGCCATCTTTACGCAACGCCGCTTGGCGTTCCATTAAACGGTGGCTTAACCAAATTGGCAATGGCATTAATTGCGGTGTTTCATCCACGGCATAGCCAAACATCAAGCCTTGATCGCCTGCACCTTGGTCTAGCGGGTCATCTTGCGCACCGTCTACACCTTGCGCAATGTCTGGCGATTGTTTGTCGTAAGCCACTAATACAGCACAACCTTTATAGTCAATGCCGTATTCGGTGTTGTCATAACCAATGCGTTTAATGCAATCGCGCGCTACTTTAATATAATCCACATTGGCTGTGGTTGTGATTTCGCCTGCCAATACTACTAAGCCAGTGTTGGCTAAGGTTTCGGCGGCTACGCGTGCGGTTGGATCTTGCTCTAAAATAGCATCTAAAATGCTGTCGGAAACTTGGTCTGCGAGTTTGTCTGGGTGGCCTTCAGAAACAGATTCTGAGGTAAATAGGTATTCATTCATGAGTTGCGCCTTGAAAACTTGAACATTAAAAAAAGAGAAAATAATATCGACTAAAGGCTAAAGCAAATATTATTAATCACTGTTGGATTGCGGATTGTACACGGATAAGCACTTGTAAACACTCAAATTTGGTAGAATGCGTGTAACAGATTGAGGTAAAAATGCAGCTAAAGTTCACTAAAATGCAGGGCGGAGGCAATGATTTCGTTGTGATTGACGGCTATTCACAAAGCGTTGCGTTGAATGCAAATCAAATAAAAAAAATTGCCAACCGCTTTTTTGGTGTTGGCTGCGACCAATTATTAATGGTTGAAAAAAGCACCTCAGCCAATGTGGATTTTAAATACCGCATTTTTAATGCCGATGGCGGCGAAGTAGAGCAATGCGGCAATGGTGCGCGCTGCTTTGCCCGGTATGTTTCAGAAAAAGGCTTAAGCAATAAACAGGAAATAAAAGTTGAAACTGCCAGCGGCGTGATTGTATTACAGTTGCAAGCGGATGGTCAGGTAACCGTGAATATGGGTGCGCCAATTTTTGAGCCAGCACGCATTCCATTTAATGCGGTTAATCAGCAAGCGCAATACGCACTGAGTTTAGACAAGCAAACAGTGATGATTTCGGCTGTTTCCATGGGCAATCCGCATGCAGTAATGGTGGTGGATAACGTAGAAACGGCCAATGTGGCGCAATTAGGCACTCAAATTGAATCGCATATTAATTTTCCGCAACGCGTTAATGCAGGCTTTATGCAAGTTTTGAATGCGCATGAAATTAATCTGCGCGTGTATGAACGCGGTAGCGGCGAAACGCTTTCTTGCGGCACGGGTGCTTGTGCTGCGGCGGTAAGCGGTATGCAATTAGGGCTTTTGCAATCGCCAGTTTTGGTGAATACACGTGGCGGAAAATTAAGTATTGCTTGGGCAGGTGAAGCGTCTCCAGTAATGATGACAGGGCCAGCCGAGTTTGTGTTTGAAGGCCAGCTTGAAATTTAATCAATCAACAAATTGCATCAATTTTTTTAGGGAAAAGCATGTCGGATACCGCATCGGAAATCATGGACTTAACGGAAATTAAAACCTATTTAAAAAATCACCCTGAATTTTTTGAAGAAAATGCGGCGTTATTGGCCGATATTCACCTGCCCAGCCCGCACGGTGGCGGCACCATTTCATTGGCAGAGCGCCAACAATTGGCACAACGCGATAAAATTACCGCGCTAGAAAGCCGATTTGCCGAATTGGTCTTGCATGCGCAACAAAATGACAGCACCGCCAATAAAATGCATCTCTTTAATTTGCGTTTGCATCAAGCCAAAAGTTTTGATGCGATTGAACAATTGATTAGCCACGATTTGCCCGAAATGTTTGATTTAAGCGATACCTGTTTGCGTATTTGGGTGCAACCGTCTGAGCAATCTAGCCAAGCCAATTTGGTGTTTAGCGAAACTTCTGAAGAGGTTAAAACTTGGATTGCATTACGCACTCAAGCTTATTGTGGCAAGCCGCCAGAAATTGTAGGTGATGATTGGTTTATAGAGCCAGCGGCATCGTTGGCTATTATTGGCTTGCATCAAACCAATCTATTTGGATTTTTAGCATTAGCCAGCGATAGCGATAACCGATTTTATGAAGAAATGGGCACAGACTTTTTAACTAAAATGAGTGAGCTCATTAGCGCCGCTTTATCACGCCATTTAACGCTGCCTTAATTGCCTAAAGCGGGCTATTAAATCGTATGTCAGCTGATATTTCACCAGAAAGCTTAATCGCCAAGTATCTGGAATTTTTAAGTTTTGAGCGCCGATTAAGCCCATTAACCTGTCAGCATTACGCTAGAGATTTATCTCAACTTGTAACGTTGAGCGATAAGCTAAATTTAAATGAGCTGCAAAATAGCCATATTAGGCGCTTTGTGGCTGGGCTGCATGGCAAAGGTTTGGGCGGAAAAAGCATTGCGCGTTTGTTATCTTGCTGGCGCGGTTTTTTTAATTTTTTGATTCAACAACATGGTTTTATGCAAAACCCAGTTTTAGGTTTGCGCGCACCAAAATCGGCTCAAACCTTACCGCATGCGCTTTCTATAGAGCAAACCATTAAGCTGGTGGATGTTAAAGAAGATGACTTATTAAGTGTGCGCGACCATGCCATTTTAGAGTTGTTTTACTCGTCTGGCTTGCGTTTAAGTGAACTGGTTAATCTAAACCTAGGCGCGCTGGATTTCACACAAGGCACCGTAACTGTCACCGGTAAAGGCAATAAAACGCGCATTGTGCCGCTGGGCGAATTTGCGATTAAAGCCATTCAACAATGGCTGAGCATGCGGCCAGATGAAGCCTCTTTAAGTGTTAATCCGCACGATAAACCCTTATTTGTTGGCAAACAAGGTAAGCGAATCAGCGCCAGAAACGTGCAATATCGCATTAAAGAATGGGCCATTAAGCAAGGCATTCACACCTCTGTGCATCCGCATATGTTGCGCCACAGTTTTGCGTCACATGTGCTGCAATCTAGCGGCGATTTGCGTGCCGTGCAAGAAATGCTGGGTCACGCCAATATTAGTACCACGCAAGTGTATACGCATTTAGATTTTCAGCATTTAAGTAAAGTATACGATGCCGCGCACCCAAGGGCGAAAAAATTGGCCGTTAAAATTTAAACTCAATTGCAATTTGCATGGTCAATGCTTATTAAATTATTTTCTGTCAGTGGGTGTTAAATTTACTTTTGCACCCAATATAATAATTAAATCTTATAAAAATTGATTGCAACCCTCCCATTAACATTGTTAGGAATTAATATGGAACATACTTTACCCGCTTTACCGTACGCAAAAACAGCGCTAGCACCGCATATTTCTGAAGAAACATTGGATTTTCACTACGGCAAACATCACCAAACTTATGTAACTAACTTAAATAATTTAGTTAAAGGCACCGAGTTTGAAGATTTAAGCTTAGAAGAAATCATCAAAAAATCATCTGCTGGCGTTTATAACAACTCAGCACAAGTGTGGAATCACACCTTTTTTTGGAGCAGCATGAAGCCAAATGGCGGCGGCGCACCAACGGGTGCATTGGCTGATGCCATTAACGCAAAATGGGGCAGTTTTGATGAGTTTAAAAAAGCCTTTCAAGCTTCAGCGGTTGGCAATTTTGGTTCTGGCTGGACATGGTTAGTTAAAAAAGCCGACGGCAGCGTAGATATTGTGAATATGGGCGCGGCAGGCACGCCATTAACCACAGGCGACAAAGCCTTGTTAACCATTGATGTGTGGGAACACGCGTATTACATTGATTATCGCAATGCGCGTGCTAAATTTGTAGAGGTGTTTTTAGCCTCATTAGCCAATTGGGATTTTGCATCTGCAAATTTTGCATAAGCTTTAAAGCTAAGATTTAAAAAAGGCCGCGTAAGCGGCCTGTTTGGTAATAATAAATACGTAACTTTGAGAATAAATACGTAACTTTCACCAAACCTTATTTTAATAAATACGTAACTTTTAAAAGCCCTAGATTATCCATTTAGGGCTTTTCTTTAAAATCCACGAAAGCATAATTTATGATTATGCAAAAAAACTGTTGACAATACACTTTCAGGTATTTATTATGCATCATCATGAATGATGCAGAAAAAATTAAACTTAAATGGATTTCGTCAATCGTACCCGGCCACCCTTTTAGAGGAACAATGCCCATATCTATTGATTCTGGCATTAGGGTCGTGCAAATGAAAGATTTGCTGGAAAGCGGCAAGATTAATTGGGCTGCAATCACTCAAGTCTTACTTGAATCAAAGAAAGAACCCGATTGGCTCACCGATGGCGACATCTTGTTTGCTGCTAGAAGCACACGCAATATCGCTTCACTGATTGAAAACTGCCCACCTAATATTTTAGCCGCTCCTTATTTTTACGTCATTCGGATAAATAACAAAAAAGTGTTGCCAAAATTTCTAGTATGGCAACTTAATCAGGGTCCATTACAGAAATATTTTCAACGTGAAGCTGAAGGCTCTATCACCAAGAGCATCAAAAAAAGCTCATTAGAAGAAGTAGAAATTGCAGTTCCCTCAATTGAAACACAGCAAAAAATTATTAGCATGGCAGAGATTTTTGATAGAGAAAAAGAAATCTGCCAAAAA
>JAYWCF010000087.1:0-2232 GCA_043780715.1 Methylotenera sp.
TTCAAACGGCGATTGCGATCGCTTTACAGCCTAGCAGGCTAACCTTTATGCAAACACTTAAGTTGGTGTTGGCTAATACCACCATTACAGATGCAGAAAGTGCCTTTGCGGCGATTCACCTAGCAAACCCCGCTGGTTTGGGCGAAAGTGCGCAGCACGATGTACGCCAAACGGCAACTTGCACGTTATTAGTGGCAATGCAAACCGCTGCTAATCGCGACTTATTTAATCACAACTTAGTTAATCCCGACTTAGCCAACAAGATGTTACCAAACGATATGATTGCGTTGCAATATACTAATAATTATGCACAAATCACCGAAAGCGTCATGCTGTATCAACAAGCATTGGCGCGCTGGCAACGGCCTGCTTGGGCTGTGACAGCGGTGCATTTACATTTTATGGCGCATTATTGTGATAGCCATCTTGTGCGTAAATACGGCGAAACGATTGCCAAGCTAGTGCAAAATGAGGCATTGAAACATGAAAGTGAGTTTTTAAAGGCCTATAACCCTAAAAATTATCTGGCATCTTTGTTAAAGTTTGACGCGGCATTAAAAAAACGCGGCTTAAACCCTGGCACTAGCGCCGATTTAACCGTAGCCACACTATTAATGGCCAACTTATTGGCAAGTCAGTCATAGTTAGCTATTGAATTTAAAGCACATTTTTAAATCAGCATAAAAAATGCCATAATGCAGCAATAAATTTTTTGAGGTATTTATAAAGTATTGTGACCTAACCAAATAGTAGGAATTGCATGATATGAACATTGCATTTTTAGAAGATGATTTCGCTTTCGCATAAGACGTCACTGCGGCTTTAACCAATGCAGGGCACAGCGTGCAGCACTTTTTATCAGGCAGAGAATGCTTAAATGTAGTGTCGAGCGAGCAATTTGATTTGTGTGTGTTTGATTGGAAAGTGCCCGATATGAGCGGCTTTGAAGTGCTAGCCAGCCTTCGATTGAAAGGCAACGTGTTGCCAGTGATTTTTTTAACGGGCAGAGACGCCGAAGAGGACATTATTAAAGTAATGGATGCTGGCACAGACGATTACATTGTGAAACGGCCCAATTTGAATGTATTGGTTGCGCAGATAAACGCGCACTTACGCCGCAATCAAGGCAACTTGCATCAAGAGCAAGTGGTTAATTATGGCGAATTATCAGTTGATTTAGCAAAAGAAAATTTGTGCTTTCTAGTCAAAGCGTGAAATTGACCGAATAAAGAAACCGAATTAACGCTGTTAAGTTTTCGCCCGAACATGCCTTAGTACGCATTCAGCTTGCTAGCACGCAACAGCAAGCTGTATTAAGCATCACCAACCAAGGCGCAGGCATAGAGCGTGACGAGCAAGCTAGGTTATTTAAACCCTTTAGCCGCACCGATAGCGATAAGCAAATAGAAGGATTGGGGCTGGGTTTGTATTTTGTGCACAAGGTGGCTGGAAAACATCATGGCTGGGTTGATGTGGAAAGTGATTTGAACATGCCAACCACGTTTAATTTACGCTTGCTGGTTTCAAATGATTAAAATGGCTTGCTAGTAAGATGACAATGACAACAAATTTAGAAGAATCTTTAGTGAAAACATAAAAAACCTAACTAATAAATTAAGCCATTTTAACTTTAACTTAATTTACGCTAATCCTACTTAAATTAAAATGAGATATAATATAAGACTGAAATTAAAATCATCAATAAACCGCAATTATTTAGGAGGATGCAATGGCAAATTTATTAGACCAATTGAAAAGCATGACCACAATCGTGGCCGATACGGGCGACGTAGAAGCGATTAAAAGCGTTAAACCAGTAGATGCGACTACCAACCCATCATTGGTGTTAAAAGCCAGCACATTGCCACAATACGCGCCATTAATTGAAACGGCGATTGCTTATGCAAAAGCACAAGGCGGCACCAAAGAGCTCCAAATTGATAACGCTGCCGACAAATTAGCCGTATTAATTGGCGCAGAAATTACTAAAGTGGTGCCAGGCCGTATTTCAACAGAAGTTGACGCGCGTTTGTCATTTAACCTAGATGCAATGGTGGCTAAAGGCCGTAAACTCATTCAATTATACGCAGATTCTGGCATTAGCAAAGATCGCGTATTGATTAAGCTAGCATCGACTTGGGAAGGCATTAAAGCGGGCGAAATTTTAGAAAAAGAAGGTATTCAATGCAACTTAACATTGTTATTTGGTTTTGGCCAAGCGCGCGCCTGTGC
>JAYWCF010000088.1:0-2227 GCA_043780715.1 Methylotenera sp.
ATAGAGCGCGCAAAAGAGGCGACTTTGAAACAAGATTTAAATACCCTGCGCGAAAGCATTGATAAATATTATGCCGATAACGGCCGCTACCCGACCACCTTAGACGATTTGGTTGAGAAAAAATACATTAGAGATTTGCCGTTAGACCCTATTACTAACAGCACCGAAACGTGGCAATTGTTGCCGCCAGAGCCGCCGTTAGAGGGTAGTATTTACGATATTAAAAGCGGTGCCGAGGGCATAGCTAAAGACGGTACGCGCTATGCCGATTGGTAGTAAACGCTTAAAAAATCAAGCAGGTTTTACCTATATGGGCTTGCTAATGGTGGTTGCCATTGCCGGCATTGGCATGGCGGGCGTGGGAATTGTGTGGCACCAAGATGCGCAGCGCGAACGTGAAAAAGAGCTACTATTTATAGGCCAAGCGTATCGTAACGCCATTGGCAGCTATTACGAAAATAGCCCCAGCACCGCCAAACAATTTCCACAAACCTTGCAAGATTTAATCTTAGATACGCGATTTCCCAGTGTAAAAAGGCATATTCGCCAGCTTTACGCCGATCCATTTGCGCGCGATAAAGATTGGAATTTTGTACTGCAGCAAGGCAAAATTACCGGCGTTTATAGCAACTCAACACTAAAACCCATAAAAAAAGCAGGCCTGCCTAAAGAGTTTGAAGCACTTGATGTGGCTGAAAAATACGAAGAATGGCGCTTTGTTTATGTGCCTGGTAGTGCATTGCCATCACCAGCGGTGGTAACTCCACAAGTACAGGAAACAGCACCAATAACCGAAACACCGCCAGAAACTTTAAATGCATCTACACCCGCCATAACAGAAGCTGCGCCTGATATATAAGGTCAAACTTTGGCTAAAGCAGCATTAAGAATATTGCTGATAATATTTAAGCACTTTTGGCACATAGTGCATGGTTTCGCGGTAAGGCGGCACGCGGTTGCTATACTTTTTTACCGCGCCTGGACCTGCGTTATAAGCAGCCAAGGTTAATCTTAAATCACCTTTAAACAAAGTCAGCAACTCACGCAAATATTGCGCGCCAGCTAAAATGTTTTGCCCAACATCGCGCTGATCTTTTACATGAAAACGCTTTGCAGTGGCAGGCATTAGCTGCATTAAACCATAAGCCCCTTTGTGCGATTTTGCCTGCGCATTGTGTTTCGATTCCACTGCAATCACCGCATGAATCAGCGCTGGCTCAATCGATGTCATATCAGCCGCGGCAAGTACCTCTTGATGATAAGGCAGCTGTTTAATGGCTTTATTGTTGGATGCTGTAGGTTCAGCAAAGTAAGTTAATTTGTGCTCTGAAGGCTCTGCAATTTTCACCGTAAAGCGATGATCCAGCTGCGTATTCATAATGCTAATTTCATCCGCATCTTCAAGATCAACCAATACATCGGCATTGGCGTTGCCAACCCAAATTAAAATGCTTAGCGCATATAAAGCTGTTATTTTCATGCACTTATTATCTATTAGCAATATGACATTTTAGATATTTAAGCTGGATTGAATGGCGGCTGAGCCGTTTTTATAAAACGGTAAAGAAACAGCCATATATGTTTAATCTTGCTGTCATTAAACACGTCGAAAATGCTTAAAGTTTAAATAGTTAGGCCACTATCATTATTATCAGTTCAAATTACGATACCACCAATAATCACGATCATGGGATGAGTGAGGATCAGCGCATCGTGTTTATGGAGCTAATGGCAGACTCGTTGCGCGTCAGCAATCGGCCTAATTTATTTAACTGGTTACAAGGCAATTTTCAGTATTTGCTTAATCACGAAATTATGATTTTTGGCGTTAAGCTAGAAAATGACGATGACTATACGTTTGAATATTCAGCTAGTACCCGCTACTTTAAAGATAGTCATTTTAATGAATCCGTTAAAAAAGCCGATGGTGTCATTAATCAAGCCATTAAGCGCTGGGATAAAATGCGCCTGCCTTTGTTTTACTGCAACACGCTAGCCGCGGCTGATTACAACAATTTTAGTGTGCAAAGCATTGACGAAACCATTATGCAGGCCACAGAACTTAAGAATTTTGTGGTGCATGGCTTTGGTGATAATCACAGCAAAGTATCTACCTTGGTTGTTTTCGCCAGAATCTCTGGGCAATTAAATGCCATTCAAGCGCAATTTTTAGAGCTGATTATGCCGCACATGCATTGTGCGCTAGTGCGAATTATCACCACAAAAA
>JAYWCF010000089.1:0-2225 GCA_043780715.1 Methylotenera sp.
GGTGGTAAAATCGAGGCCAATGAAACGCCTGAAAATGCGTTAACGCGCGAATTACAAGAGGAGCTTGGCATCACGCCAACCCAAGTGCAGCAATGGCTAACGCGCCGTTTCGATTATGCAGCTATCACACAAAACGGGCTTGATTCTGCGGCCAAAACCGTGTTACTGCATTTTTATTTTGTAAACGCTTGGCAAGGTGAAATCGAACCAAAAGAAGGCCAACAAATAAGCTGGCAAAACCCGCAAAACATCACTGTTTCGCCCGTTTTGCCCGCTAATGTGCCGATTATGCGGGCGCTCGCGTTGCCGCCTGTTTATGCAATTTCGAATGTGGCAGAAATGGGTGAGAGTGCTTGGGTAAACGTGCTAGAAACGCAGCTTAAAAATGGTTTAAAGTTGATTCAATTGCGTGAGAAGCAATTTGCAATCCCAGCATTCATACGGCTAGCAGAGCAGGTACTAAAAATGGCAAAAGCGTATGACGCAAAAGTTTTAATCAATTATGACATGCAATTGGCGCTAACATCTGGCGCGCATGGGGTGCATTTAAGCAGCTTGCAACTCATGCAATCAACTGAAAAACCGTGCAATTTGATGGTTGCGGCATCGTGCCACAACGCACTCGAATTGGCGCATGCGCAGAAGTTGGATTTAGATTTTGTGGTGCTATCGCCAGTGCAACCAACAAAAAGTCATGAAAATGCTTCGACTTTGGGTTGGGAGAATTTTGAAAATTTAATCGAAAATTATAGTTTGCCAGTTTATGCTTTGGGCGGCATGCAAATGAGTGATTTAGATCAAGCTTTGCGTTGTGGCGCACGTGGCATTGCGATGCAGCGCGCGATTTGGGGTGGGTGATATTACTCAGCTTGTTTAATCGGCAGTGTTACGTTTTGGTGCGTAATGTTGCCCGCTTTGTCTTTAAAACACAACGTAAAATCGGCTTTATCGCCCGCTTTTAAGGATTTTTTCAAATCAAACAACATCAAGTGAAAGCCGCCAGGCGCAAGCTTTTCCACTTTTCCTGCTTTAAGCGGCAGTTCTTCTAATTTACGCATTTTCATCACGTTATTCGTCATGCTCATGCTGTGAATTTCAACGATGCCAGCCGCAGGCGTTTCAATGTAAACCAGCGTGCTATTTTGTGGGCTATTAAGCGTCATATAAGCCGCGCCTACGCTTTGCCCAGGCACATTAGCGCGCACCCAAGCATCGCTAATGGCTACATCGGCCACGGCGTTTAAAGCAAAAAATAAGCTACATAAAATCAAAAATTTAAGTGTATTCATTGTGCATTACTTTCATTAGTTATTTATTTAATTTCCTTCAAAATCATCAAATTCTAGCAGTTTGTTATCGGCAATTTTAAAATTTTCGTTCGCCCAGTCGCCCAAATCAATCATCTGACAGCGCTCGCTACAAAATGGCCTAAACTTGTTGGTCATGCTGTACTCGATGAGTTTTTTGCAGGTTGGGCATGCTACTAGGCGGGGCTTGGCTTCTAACATAATCAGGTTTCAGATTCATTGGAACATGTTCGAGTGTTGTTAATATTGTACAGATTACTCAACGCGGAATAAAGCGCAAAAGATGACGCGTATATTTTAAAATTTATGGGTAAATAACCGTTTACAGATTACATAAAGTCATTTTAAAATCAATGGCATGGTCGCATTGTTTGGGTTTTAGCACAAAATCGAGCGCAAAAAAGCGCACATTAATTGCATATTTGTTAGCGCTAACTTCAGGGAAGCACGGGCAATCATCCAACAACTCAATTCTTAACATTTGTGCTGGTTTTGCGCCGCCCAGCATTTGCTGAAAAAATCCAGTATCTACCTGGTGATTACTTGCCAAACCGCTACCGCGCAAAATATGTAAAATGGTTTTAATGGCGTCGTGCATAGGCATTAAGCGCGCAAGCCAAGCTTCAAAATCGCGTTTGCGCTGCGATTCACTTAAGTTTAACCAATGGTGATACGAAGGCAAATCAAATTGGCAAACGCCGCCTAAAATGCCAGTGCGCTGTTTAATGCTCATCAACCATTCATTTTCGCGTAAATGCTGACCCAGCTTGGCATTATCGCTGCGTAGCGTGGTAGAGCAGGCACCGATTTCTTTTAAAATGCCGTCTAAAACCGCTTCTGCAATAACGGGGTTACCGCGTAGATTTTGCATGGCTAGGCGTTGGCGGTCAAGCTCTTGCACCAAATCCATTTTAAGAT
>JAYWCF010000090.1:0-6350 GCA_043780715.1 Methylotenera sp.
CATAAATCGCCTGCCGCTTTGTGCGCATCCACTAACTTCTGCGCCTTATCTGTCATCATCGGCTTAATCACTTTTTGCATATATTTCATATGCAATTCATCTAAGAATTTTTTTGGATGCTGG
The DNA here is from genome assembly GCA_043780715.1 of Methylotenera sp. GTDB lineage: Bacteria > Pseudomonadota > Gammaproteobacteria > Burkholderiales > Methylophilaceae > Methylotenera_A. The sequence goes on from JAYWCF010000090.1 coordinate 124, forward strand.
CTTAGTGGTTGCAGTTGAAATTGCAAAAAGGCAAAAATATCCAAATTGCCGTTTTTATAATCCAAATAAAATTGCTCATTGCGGTCATGATGCGTTTTAGCATCCAACAAACCTTGATCAATTAAAAACAAACTCCAGTTATAGTCAGAATCGCCTGCTAATAAGGTGTTATCTAAGTCAAAAAGCGCAAGATTTTGTTTCATATTTTATGTATTTATTAAAGGTTTAAAATCAATTTTTACCGCCGACAAATTCAGATTGGCGCCGATAAAACCTCACTTAATTCCGTCATTCCCGCGTAGGCGGGAATCTAGGCCAAGTTAATGCTTAGCTTGGTGTGTTTATTGTAACATTCGTGAAGCTGAAAGTTGTCTGGATTCCCGCCTACGCGGGAATGACGGTAATGGCTAATTTTTTGGCTCGCAATGACAGTTATGGGTTAATTAAGTTTTTCAACCTCTTCACCACTTGCTGAAAGCACCAAAAATACACCCACCAAAATAACCGCTAGCGCGATGTATTCTGTTGTAGTCACCTGCTCATTTGCCAGCCAAATCCCCACTGCAAATGCCACAATTGGATTAACAAAAGTGTTGCTGCTGGCCACCAGCGGGCGCACGGTTTTAAGCAAATATTGATAAGCGCTGTAGGCCACAATTGAGCCTAATACAATTAAAAACAGCAGCGCCGCCCACGATTTTGCAGTAATTTCTGTGGGGTACTGCTCACCTTGTAGCGTGCTAAAAATTAGCAACGCTACACCGCCCATTAACATCTGACAAGCGGGGGCCATTAAACCGGCGGGCATGCTTAAATACTTGCCCCAAACCGAACCGAACGACCAAGTTGCCGCCGCAAAAATCAGTAAAAATGCGCTAAAAAACTGGCCATGCAAACTGCCACCAAAATTTAATAATGCAATTCCCACAAAACCCACCGCAATTCCCAACCACTCGCGACTTCTAATTTTATGACCCCAAAATGCAGAGAAAATCGCCATCCAAATAGGCGCAGTGGCAATCGCTAATGCCGCCACGCTAGATGAAACCGTTTGCTGCACATAACACACCGTGCCATTGCCCAATGCTGGCAACAAAATTCCCACCGCCGTAGCGCCCAACCATTGTTGCCTTGTTGGGTTTGGCGCGCCCGTAAAACGCATCACCACATACAACAAAATACCCGCCGCCGTAAAACGCATGCCCGCCATTAAAAACGGTGGAAAGCTTTCAATACCAAACCGAATCGCTAGATAAGTTGAGCCCCAAATAAAGTAGGTGCAGAACAGCGCGGCGATAATCAGTAGGGATTGTTTTTTCATTGTTTCATTCGAATTTTTAAAAGAAAACTCAATGACTATTTTCTGCCGTCATTCTGAGCCAAAGGCTTTATTTAGGCGAAAAATCCAGAACTTAACTCACTTTAAAACTGGATTCTTCGCCCAATCAAATACTTGGGCTCTAAATGACGTTATTAGGATTGATAAATCAAACCTGCGGATTCATCTTTTCATCTTTGGAATACAACTTATTTAAACCATTCAAATAAGCTTTTGCTGATGCAATCACAATATCGGTATCGGCACCTTGGCCATTCACAATGCGCCCGCCTTTTGCCAAACGCACGGTTACTTCGCCTTGCGCATCGGTGCCGCTCGTGATGTTATTCACTGAATACAATTGCAACTCGGCGCCACTATTAACCATGCATTCAATGGCTTTAAAAGTGGCGTCTACTGGGCCACCGCCATCGGCTTCAGCACTTTTTTCTACGCTATTATCCGATAAAGTAACAATGGCATGTGGCACTTCGCCGGTAATTGAGGCCACTTGCAAATACACCAATTTGTAATTTTCACTTGCCACATGCACAAATTCATCACTCACCAAGGCATGCAAGTCTTCATCAAAAATTTCCGATTTTTTGTCGGCCAAATCTTTAAATCGCGCAAAAGCGGCGTTTATGGCATCTTCACTTGTTAACTCAATGCCCAATTCTTTTAAGCGCGTTCTAAATGCGTTGCGGCCAGACAATTTGCCCAGGGTTAATTTGTTGGCGTTCCAGCCTACATCTTCGGCGCGCATAATTTCATAAGTTTCGCGGTGTTTTAATACGCCATCTTGATGAATGCCGCTTTCGTGCGCAAACGCGTTGGCGCCTACAATCGCCTTATTAGGCTGCACTGGGTAGCCTGTAATGGTGGAAACCAATTTAGAAGTAGGCACGATTTGCGTGGTATCAATGCTGGTTTCTAAGTTGAAAATGTCCTTGCGTGTACGTAAGGCCATTACAATTTCTTCTAAACTGGCATTACCTGCGCGCTCACCCAAGCCGTTAATGGTGCATTCAACCTGCCTTGCGCCGTTTGAAACCGCCGCCAATGAGTTAGCCACCGCCATGCCCAAATCGTTATGGCAATGCGTACTCCAAATCACTTTATCTGAATTTTTAACGCGCTTAATCAATGTCGCCATGGTTTCACCCCAAGGTGCGGGGATTGAATAGCCCACCGTATCTGGCACGTTGATGGTTTTAGCACCCGCTTCAATCACCGCATCAAACACGCGCACCAAGAAATCAATCTCTGAGCGCACCGCATCTTCAGCCGAAAATTCCACATCAGACGTGTATTCCAAAGCCCATTTCACCGCTTGCACTGCACGCTCAACCACTTGGTCTTCGGTCATGCGCAATTTGTTTTCCATATGGATTTTGCTGGTGGCAATAAAGGTATGAATGCGGCCTGAAGCCGCATGTTTAATCGCTTCGCCCGCGCGGCGCACGTCATTTTCACTGGCGCGCGCCAATGAGCAAACGGTTGAGTTTTTAATGATTTTTGCGATTTCAGAAATCGCCTCAAAATCGCCTGGGCTGGCGGCGGCAAAGCCTGCTTCAATCACGTTTACACCCAATTTTTCAAGCTGGCGCGCAATGCGAATTTTTTCTTCTTTGGTCATGGATGCGCCTGGGCTTTGTTCGCCATCGCGCAAGGTGGTATCAAAAATAATAATTTGGTTTTGTTGATTGTTCATGATTTTATAGTCCTAATGTTTGCGGCAAGCATTTTTAAATTGCCACAAAATGCAATTACAATAATTTTACCTGCTGGCCTTCTAACTATCCAGCCAGAAATACAGCGAGCGTAAAAAACTTATTTTTTGAGTGTGGGGATTTAGTGTGCGCTGTCGCGCAGCAGCGAAGCTGAGCGTAGCGCAAATATAGAGCGCAGCAGCGAAGCTGGGCGTAGTAAAGCAACTGGGCTTAACAATAAGCCAGCGTAAAAAGGTGTTGCTTGAAATGTGAATGAATTCAACATATAAATAGTATAAGGATTAATGGTTTAGCTTTCAAGCCGTTACCAATAATTAAAAACAGTTTAGTAATTAAAAAACGGTCTTAATTATACTTTTCTGCTTAATTTAGATTTCGCCCAAATATAGTAACCAGACAGCGCATACACCAATACCACTGTAAACAACACTTCTGGCGGGCTGTATGAAACCAATACAAACGCCATCAAAATGGCTAAAATGGCCACAAAAGGCACACTTTCTTTTAGATTAATATCTTTTCCAGAGTAAAATTTAAGGTCGCTTACCATGCTGCCAGCGGCAAATACGGTTAAACCCCAAGCCAGCCATTTGATTTGAATCGCGCCAAAAAATATTTCGCGTCCATCAATATTATATTCATACGAAACCCACACAAAACCCGCCAATAAAGCCGCCGATGCTGGGCTTGGCAAACCTTGAAAATAACGTTTATCTTGATTTTCATCCTCTAATTTGGTGTTAAAGCGCGCTAATCGTAAAGCGGCACAGGCACAGTAAATAAAAGCACCAATCCAACCCAATTTACCCATCGGCTTTAATGCCCACACATACATAATTAAAGCGGGCGCTACGCCAAATGACACCATATCAGACAAGCTATCGTACTCGGCACCAAACGCGCTTTGCGTATTGGTCATGCGCGCTACGCGGCCATCTAAGCCATCTAGCACCATGGCAATAAATATGGCAATTGCTGATTGCTCAAAGTTAAAATTCATGGCTTGTACAATGGCATAAAAGCCCGCAAAAAGCGCCGCCGAGGTAAACAAATTAGGCAGCAAATAAATGCCGCGCGTTCTTAAAGTATCAACATCTTTGCGTGGAGTGCGTGGTTTAACAACAGCCATGGTGGTTAGCCTGCTTAATAAATATTTAATTAGTATAGCAAAGCGCGCTTATTTTGCTCGTTCTGAATGTTGAATTTTAATAATTAGCTTATATAGCGCTTGATATTGCCGGCTCAATTTAGTGTAAATGCCCGCTTATGTTAGTATCGCGACTTAAAATTAATGCTTAAAATTTAGGTTTCAATATGCAATTCACCCTTCACAAAACCGATGGCCAAGGCAACAATGGCCTAGCGCGTCGCGGCACTGTTCATTTAGCGCATGGAGATGTGCAAACGCCCGCCTTTATGCCAGTTGGCACGTATGGCACGGTTAAAGCGATGTCGCCATTAGAGTTAGCTGAAATCGATGCGCATATTGTGCTGGGCAATACTTTTCATCTATGGCTTCGCCCAGGCTTAGAAGTGGTTGCCGCGCATGGCGGTTTGCACAAATTTATGGGTTGGGATAAACCAATATTGACCGATTCTGGCGGCTTTCAGGTATGGAGTTTGGGCGCGATGCGCAAAATTTCAGAAGAAGGCGTCAAATTCAAATCGCCCATCAATGGTGACACTTGCTTTTTAACGCCAGAAGAATCGATGCGCATTCAAAAGGTTTTGAACAGCGATATCGTCATGATTTTTGATGAATGTACGCCCTACCCTGCCACCCATAAAGAAGCCAGCGATTCCATGCAGCTAAGTTTGCGTTGGGCAAAGCGCAGTAAAGATGCTTTTGATATGTTTCAGGGAATGTCATTGCAGCAAGCGCTGGACACGCACCCTTCGACCAGCTCAGGGCTAACGGATGAAAAAAGCACATCTAAAACCGTTCGTCCTGAGCCTGTCGAAGGACAAAAAAATGCCCTATTTGGCATTATTCAAGGCGGCATGTTTGAAGACTTACGCGATGTTTCATTGGCCGGTTTAGTGGATATCGATTTTGATGGCTTTGCCATCGGTGGATTGTCTGTAGGCGAACCAAAAGAAGATATGCTGCGCATTTTGGCGCACACCGCACCAAAATTGCCACCAAATAAACCGCGTTATTTAATGGGCGTAGGCACGCCAGAAGACTTAGTCGCCGCCGTATCCAATGGTGTGGATATGTTCGATTGCGTGATGCCAACCCGCAACGCGCGCAATGGCTGGCTATTTACCCAATATGGCGATATTAAAATTAAAAACGCGTTTTACAAGCAAGATACGCAACCGCTAGATGCCGATTGTAGCTGCTACACCTGCAAAAATTTCACCCGCGCTTATTTGCATCATCTGCATAAAGTGGGCGAAATCTTAGGTGCACGCTTAAACACTATTCACAATTTGCATTATTACCAAGTATTAATGCAAGGTATGCGTGGCGCGATTGATGCGGGTGAGTTTGAAGGTTTTAAAACAGACTTTCACAAAAAACGTAATGCACTAAAAGACATTAAAGAGGCTTAAACTTCAGCACTTTTTGCATTTAGTATGCTTTCTGCTTTGTGTAGAAAGTTTAATAGACTTTGCTTTTCTACAGGCTCTGAATACTTTTCCGCCAACTCAAATCTTGCAGATTCAAAGCTCGGGTCAGTAGAGGATGTTTTCAGTTGCTCTATTTTAGCTAGAGTTTCATTAACAAATTTTTTGACATCACCGCAATAAACTTCAGTAAATATCGGTGCTTTCCAATACTCTTTCCCACCTTCGCCAGTATAACCAACTACATAATTTCCACACAAGGCTGCCTCAGCTGGAGGCAATCCCAAACCTTCTAATTCGCTAAAAGAAAGAAATATTTTTGATTTACTCAACAAATCAATTACCCCAGCTTCGTCAAGTCCATCTACTTCTTTAAGATTCCAGCCTTCTGGTAATCTTTCACTTAAGAAAAATTTAACCAAACTAGCATGCCTAGATAGTTTTCTTGGCATATAGGTGATTAAATTTTCTTTATTTTTGGATGATTTAAATTTATTTGTGTCGATAGAATAATAGATTCTGACTATTTTATTGGCTGCCCAAGGATAAGAAGTGATGACACAATTGGTAGCATCTTCAGAAATTGCAAGAATTACAGATGC
>JAYWCF010000091.1:0-6328 GCA_043780715.1 Methylotenera sp.
AAAGGCGAAGTGATTTTAAGCGGTTTTGTGGCTGACGAAATGTCAAAACAAAAAGCAGAAGCCATTACTTCTAAAATTGGTGGCGTTAAAATGGTTAAAAATAGTTTAGTGGTAAAAAGCTAATCAAGACTTTTTAGCTATATAAAAGTTTTAACCAAATAAAAAAGCCGCGCATTGAAAGATGAGCAGCTTTTTTGTATTAAAGCTCTTTATGAGCTAATTACGGCTTTTCAATATGCGGCCCAGCTTTGTAATTAATAATTTCAGTGGTTTGCGGCACGTAGATAAGCTTTTCTGTGGAAAAACCCAGCGCCTTTGCTTGCGCAATCAGCTGTTGCTTAATGGGGTAGGCCAGTTGCGGCGTGCGCGATAATATCCATAGATAATCTTTGCCGCTGGTCACCATTACGTAATTGTAATAAGGCTTATCCAGCTCGATTATGTTGTAGGGCGCGTAAAACGGGCCAAAAAAAGATACTTCTAATTTGCCGCTAAAAGTGCCATCTGCGTTGGCGGCATCCACAAAACGCGCTTTGCGTTCAGCCTCTTTCCACTCATTTTTTTTAACATTAAAGCCACGATTAATCACCTTAATCGTGCCATCTTCATTTTTAATATACTTAGCAGTCACGTTTTGTAAATCGCGCTCAAAGCTGTGATCCAGCCGCGCAATTTCGTACCATGTGCCTAAATATTGATTAGAATCAATGTTTTGAACTACTTTTAAACCTTCAACTTGCTCAGAACAACTGAGCAAACTTAAACTTAATACCATTAATAACCACTTTTGCATGTACTTAATCCTACTTTAATCTTTGTTGTTTTTACCTGATGACTTGTTCATATGACGAGCCATAAAACGATCTAGTTCCGCCGCAAACTTTTGCCTATCGGCTTGGTTAAATGCCGCAGGGCCGCCAATTTCCGCGCCTTGGCTGCGCAACTCATCCATCATATCGCGCATGGCTAAACGCTCTGCAATATTGGCGCTTGTATACATTTCACCGCGCGGATTTAACGCATACGCTCCTTTTGCCACCACCTGCGCCGCCAACGGAATATCCGCCGTAATCACCAAATCGCCCATTTCAACCGCTTGCACAATATAATTATCGGCCACATCAAAGCCTTTTTCTACTTGAATAGAAAAAATATTAGCCGAGGGCGGCACGCGCAAAAACGCGTTGGCAACTAAGGTGGTGCTAACGCCCGTGCGCATGGCAGAGCGATATAGAATCTCTTTAATCACCACAGGACAAGCGTCCGCATCCACCCAAACCTTCAAGATTATTTACCTCTATTCCCACTATGATGCGCAGGTTGGTTACCATTTGGTTGCTGCATATTTTGAAAAGGCTTTTGCTGGGCTGGTCTTTGTCCTTGCGGCTTGGCTTGCGCGGGCTTTTGGCCATTCACTTGTGGGCGGCTAGCTGGTTTGGTTTTCGATTGCTGGTTTTTTGGATTCCTCGGCGGCTGATTTCTAGGGCCACGTGGCGCTTCAGGTTCTATATGCGTGGGTGCTTGAAAACCTTCAACTGCCACTTTAGGAATCTCACGCTTAATTAGTTTTTCAATGTCTTTTAAGTATTTCGCTTCTTCAAAATCCACCAGTGAAATCGCGGCTCCACTACTACCAGCGCGGCCAGTACGGCCAATCCTATGCACATAATCTTCTGGCACATTGGGCAATTCAAAGTTCACCACTTGCGGTAATTGGTCAATATCCAAGCCACGCGCGGCAATATCGGTTGCCACTAAAACAGGAATATCGCCATTTTTAAAATCGGCCAACGCTTTGGTACGCGCACTTTGGCTTTTATTGCCATGAATCGCCGCGGCCGGAATACCATCTTTAATTAGTTTTTCAGCCAAACGGTTGGCGCCGTGTTTTGTGCGGGTAAACACTAACACTTGCTGCCAATTATTGGTTTTAATCAAATAGCTCATTAAGCTGGCTTTGTGCGCCTGCTTAACCAAATGCACGGTTTGCTCAACCATTTCAGATGCCGTGTTGCGGCGTGCTACTTCAATAAAGCCCGGTTTATGCAATAAGCCATCGGCCAATTGTTTAATTTCATCTGAAAACGTGGCCGAAAATAGTAAGTTTTGACGTTGCTTTGGCAGCATCGCCAATAGTTTTTTAATATCGCGAATAAAACCCATATCCAACATACGGTCCGCTTCATCCAGCACCAAAAATTCTACAGCCGATAAATCCACTTTGCGCTGATTGGCTAAATCCAACAAACGACCAGGGGTTGCCACCAAGATATCGATTGGTTTAGATAAGCGATTAATCTGTGGATTAATATTCACGCCGCCAAATACAACAAACGATTTTAATTGTAAGTATTTGCCATAGGTTTTAACCGATTCTTCAATCTGCGCCGCCAGTTCGCGCGTTGGCGTTAGCATCAAGCAGCGTGGTTGGCCTGCTTTATTTTGCTTAGGTTTGCTATGCAATAAATGCAGCAAAGGCAAAGTAAAACCAGCAGTCTTGCCAGTACCCGTTTGCGCGCCAGCCAGCAAATCGCCACCGTCTAATACGACAGGAATTGCTTTGACTTGAATAGGGGTTGGGATGGTGTAACCTGCATCTGTAATCGCGCGCAGAATGGGTTCGGCTAAGCCTAACTGGTTAAAGTTAAGGGTAGGGGTTGTTTCAATAGACAAAGTAAAACTTTCAAAAAACTAAAGTTGGCCTGTTGTTATTGTAAACAACACCAATCAAGACAAACAAATATAGGGAATATAAAAATATGGCCGCTGCACAGATTGGTTTTTGCAGGGTGAACGTATTATACGGGGGAAAACTTAAAAAGAGAAAAAACGCACAAAACTATGGGTAAAAGAAATGTTTACACGCAGTTTAATCACGGTGACCATACGTTTTACTTGAGCGACGCGCCCATTGAATAACATGCTGAAATACACAAAACAAAATAAATAAGATGGCTAGTGAAATTACAAGCGAGCAGGCAATTGTCACAATGAATTCGATATCAGAAGCTAACCCTAGATTTTGTTTAAACAGTTGATTTAGCCATGTCCAAGAGATTTCTGACCATCTAGAGTTTAGCCACCAATTGGTTAATAGGTAGGTAAGCGGTAGAGCTGACAGGCTAAATGCTATATAACGAACGATTTTCATTTTACAACCAAGCAGCCATAAGCTTTTAATTTAATACCTGGTATTTCGATTTGAGCCGAGCTTTTAAGAACGTTTTTTAGGTGTAAATAATCCGAAGCATTGTCTATAACCACACAGCCCTCACTTCTGCCAGTGAATCCTTTTGGGTGAATCCTAAAGGCGCCACGCCTTACCTTATTGCAGTATGTCTGATCGTCGATTTTTCCGTCAATTGCGTACAAAGCAAACCAGTTGCTGTGATCATTAAACAAATCTCGCAACGGTCCGAGTAGACCACCAGATTGGCGGTCAAATATATAATAGGTACCGATTGGAATGGAACCAAATATAGGCAATCACATTGTTGAACGTTTGTTAACAAATGAACCTAAGCCTGAAAAAGCAGCGAATGAACGAGTACCGCTTTTAATTGCACTCATTGGCTGATTGTTTAACTCAAATGTGAGATTAATCATAAAAGTGTCTCCAATATAACCTTTATCGCTTAAATTAATTATACACTAGTATATCTGCATGAGAGCTGAGGGTTTGCTTGTTATTAATAGCTAAATAATATTTACTTTGCACTCAGCAACAACATATCAGCTTCACTTAACCACTTCCAGTCGCCAACTTTTAAATCATCAGGCAATTTTAATTCGCCAATCTGTATCCGTTTTAAGGCCTCTACGCGATTACTAATCGCGGCAACCATGCGTTTTACTTGGTGATATTTGCCTTCGGCTAAGGTCATGTGAATCACGTTTTCAGTGATTCTTTCACAAGATAATGCAGCGATTGGTGCGTCTTCATCAATTAGCTGTACGCCTTTTAGAATATGCGCGATTTGCTCATCGCTAACGGCGTGTTTGCAGGTAACTTCGTATATTTTTGGTACTTTATGTTTGGGTGAACTCATGCGGTGGATAAATTGGCCATCGTCTGAAATCAATATCAAGCCAGTGGTATCTTCATCAAGCCTACCAATACATTGCACATCTCTAACCACAAGTGGATAGGGCAATAAATTATATATTGTGGGGTGATGCTGGGTTTTGTGTGAGCATTCGTAATTGCTAGGTTTATGCAGCATTAAGTAAGATTTTTCGCGGTAATCCCACGCCTCATCTTTTACCGTAAAGCTTAAATTTTCAAGGTTAAATTCTGCATCGGGGTCATCGCAAAGCACACCATTGACAGTGATTTCTTCATTAATAATCATGATGCGGCATTGTTTGCGGGTGCCAAAACCTTGATTGCTTAAGATTTTTTCTAGCGTTAATGTGCGTTTTGTATCGAGTTTTTTAGCCATGTGTGGATTATAAAGCAGGCTTAACAAATTTAAATTAGATAATTTAAAAAGAAAACGCCCACTTAAAAGCGGGCGTTTAAAATTGCAATCATTTACTCCTACGTCATCCTGAGCAAAACGAAGGATCGAGTTTTTTGTAACTATTTATGGATTTTTCGCTATGCTCAGAATGACGGTACAAGTTAATGAATTTTTAATTAATCTTCATTCACAAAGTTATAAACCACGGCACCAATCACCGCGCCAACAATTGGGGCAAGCCAAAACAACCATAATTGGTCTAACGCAATGCCGCCTTCTAACAAAGCTGGGCCTGTGCTGCGTGCTGGATTAACCGATGTGTTGGTAACAGGGATGCTAATCATGTGGATTAATGCCAGCGTAAAACCGATTGCCAATGGCGCTAAGCCTGCTGGTGCACGTTTATCGGTAGCGCCCATGATGATAAATAAGAACATGGCTGTCATAGCGATTTCAGTGATTAATGCAGACACCATGCTGTAACCATGGGGTGAGTGTTCGCCAAAGCCGTTGCTGGCTAAACCGCCTGTGTAGCCTTCCATGCCGCTGGCGATTGTGCGGATTAATAAGGCCGCTAGCACCGCGCCGATAACTTGCGCAATAATGTAATGTGGCAATTCTGCCGCTTTAAAACGACCACCAGCCACTAAGCCGATTGATACAGCAGGGTTTAAATGGCAGCCTGAAATATGGCCAATAGCGTAAGCCATGGTAACCACTGATAAGCCAAAAGCAAATGAAACGCCTAAATAGCCAAGCCCTAATTCTGGTATGCCAGCCGCCAATACTGCACTACCGCAGCCACCTAGCACCAGCCAAAAGGTACCAATTAATTCTGCTACCGAACGTTTTGTTAAAGACATTTTATAAGCTCCCCGTATTGTTTTTTTGATGAAATATTACCCCAAGCAATTTACGCTTAAAAAAAGCGGTTAACAAGTTGCTTTGCGTTAAAATGACATTAACTATTGTAAATTACCCCAGCCAAACACAACTACTATGAGCTTTAAACACATTACCTCGCGCGATAATCCTATCTTCAAATTTCAAAAGAAATTAGCCGATAATTCGCGCGAAAGAAAAGCAGAAGGCAAAACCTTGTTAGATGGCGTGCATTTAATTGAGGCTTATTTGCAAGTGTTTGGTGAGCCAGAGCTGATTATTATTCCTGAAGGCAAAAGCACGCTGGAAGCCAGTAATTTAATGCAGCAACTTGAGCATATCAGCACGATTATGTTCCCCACATTAATGTTTGCAGAGCTTACGCCAGTGGCTAGCAGCACTGGTATTTTGGCGGTGGTAAAAACACCTGTAATGGATTTGCCTGAAGCACCGCAGTTTGTGTTGATGCTTGAAGATATTCAAGACCCGGGTAATTTGGGTAGCATGTTGCGAACAGCGGCAGCGGCGGGGGTGCAGGCGGTTTATTTAAGCAAAGGCTGCACCGATGCTTGGTCGCCTAAAGCGTTGCGCGGTGGGCAGGGCGCGCAGTTTGTGTTGCCTATTATTGAAAATGCCGATTTAGTGACTGAATTGCAAAATTTTAACGGCAATAGCTATGCAACAACCATGGATGGCGAATCGTTATACAGCCAAGATTTAGCGCAAGCCAGCGCATTTGTAATGGGCAACGAAGGGGCAGGGCTGCGCGAAAAAACCATTGCCAGTTGCACAAAACGCATCGGCATTCCCATGCATCAAAGCAGTGGCTTGGCGGTAGAATCGCTAAATGCGGCCGCCGCCACCGCGATTTGTTTATTTGAACGTAAGCGCCAAGCGGGAATATAAACGGAGATTTAAAAGAAAAATCTAAGCTAATGTTTGGCGTGACTAATGCTAATACTGGCGCTAGTTGCCAATAGCTG
>JAYWCF010000092.1:0-6315 GCA_043780715.1 Methylotenera sp.
TCATATCTCAGCGTTGACATCGTTTACATTTAAGCTCAGTCCCAAAAAAACAGCCTAAAAAATACCAAGCTTTATAAATCTTCTACGCTGTATTCTGCCGTTAAAGTATGGGTTTGATTAGGATTAACCACAATGCTGTTTTCCATGGCATTGGCAGTTTCAATACAAACCGTTTTGCGCCACTCATCTGGCGTGCCCATATCACCCATTTGATGCGCTTTATCAGCCCATGGCGTCCAAACCACGGTGGCGTTACTGCCGGATTTTGCTACGCGAATTTTGCGATTCATACCCGCATCTTCTATCACGCAATCGCTGGTGGTGTTGATGTAGACGCGGTCAAACTCGCTAGAGAATTTGATGCTGCCGTGTTGCATGCTGCGCTCATAATTTTGCACTTTGTCGGCATACATCGATTCTTCTAAACCCGTTAATTTAATCTGTGAAACATCACTCACATTAAAATAGGTGTGAAACGCCTCACCAATCATAAAAGGATGCGTTCCGTGATTGGTGGTGGATAAATCCAATTTAAGCGTTTCGCCAATGGTCATGGTTAGCGTTAAGGTATACGGATACGATAATTGCTTTTTGCCCACTGGCGTATCGACAATTTGTAAAACCAAACGTGTTGCACCATTTTGTAGTGTGTCTGCATCAATTAGGTGCCAAGGCATCACGCGCGCAAAGCCGTGCGGGCAATAACTGCTATCGGTTGGATGTGCACCAAACCATGGCCAACAAATAGGCACGCCACCGCGAATAGAGCGGCCTTGCACATAACGCGCATTGCTGGAAAGCCACAATACTGGATCGGCTACATCTTTTGGTTGCCATTGCATCACATGCGCGCCTTGCAGGGCAATTTTTGCCGTGGCTAGCGTATTATCGATTTCAATAAATTGTAAACCGTGGCTATCTTCAGTAAATTTAAGCTCTGGCTTAAATGCAAAATCTTGGTCAAGCAATTTTTGTTCAGCTACTAAATCGGTCATTTTCATCCTTACGCAATGTTTTAAATGCGCTATTTGTGTCAATCGTTATTGCTCAACCTGCCATTATTTCTCTATTTGCGTTACGTCACGCACCGCGCCTCTAGCCGCGCTGGTGGTCATTGCAGCATAGGCACGTAAGGCTAATGACACTTCACGCGTGCGATTAACGGGCTTCCAAGCGGCCTTGCCTTTTGCTTCCATATGCGCACGGCGATGCGCCATTTCTTCATCGCTAATGGCCAAATGGATAGTGCGATTTGGAATATCAATTTCAATGGTATCGCCTTCTTCTACCAAGCCAATTGCGCCGCCTTCTGCTGCTTCTGGGCTAGCATGGCCGATACTCAAGCCCGATGTACCGCCAGAGAATCGTCCATCCGTTAGTAAAGCACATTCCTTGCCAAGTTCCTTAGATTTCAAATAACTGGTCGGATACAACATTTCTTGCATACCCGGGCCGCCGCGTGGGCCTTCATAGCGAATCACCACTACATCACCAGCAACGATTTCATCATTTAAAATCGCTTCTACGGTTGAATCTTGCGATTCGAATACGCGGGCGCGACCGGTAAATTTCAATATTGAATCATCTACACCAGCGGTTTTAACAATGCAACCATCTAAGGCAATATTGCCGTACAACACAGCCAAGCCGCCATCTTTTGAATAGGCATGCTCAATATCGCGAATACAGCCATTGGCACGATCGGTATCTAAATCTGGCCATAACATGCTTTGACTAAACGCAATGGTGGTTTGAATGCCGCCAGGCGCAGCGCGGTAGAATTTTTTTACATCCTCATCCGTTGTGGTGGTGATATCCCATTTATCCAGTGCCGCGCCCAAACTTGGGCTATGCACAGTTGGAATATCGCGGTGAATCAAGCCGCCACGGCTTAATTCAGCCAAAATGCTCATCACGCCACCTGCGCGGTGCACATCTTCCATATGGTATTTTTGCGTAGCTGGGGCTACCTTACTAACACAAGGTACTTTGCGCGAAATACGGTCGATATCGCTCATGGTGAAATCAACGCCGGCTTCATGCGCCGCGGCTAGCAAATGCAATACCGTATTGGTTGAGCCGCCCATGGCTACATCTAATGCCATGGCGTTTTCAAAGGCTTGCATGGTGGCGATATTGCGCGGTAAAACGCTGTAATCGTCTTGCTCATAATGGCGCTTGGCAATCTCAACAATCAAACGGCCAGCTTGCAAGAATAATTGTTTGCGCGCGCCATGCGTGGCCAGTGTAGAGCCGTTACCCGGCAAGCTTAAACCCAGCGCTTCTGTTAAACAGTTCATAGAATTAGCGGTAAACATGCCAGAACAGCTGCCACAAGTTGGGCAGGCTGAGCGCTCAATCGCGTCTGATTTAGCATCGGATACTTTGCTATCGGCCGCGGCAACCATGGCATCAACCAAATCTAGTTTCAGCTCTTCGCCTTGCCAATTCACTTTACCCGCTTCCATTGGGCCGCCAGAAACAAATATCACTGGAATATTTAAGCGCAACGCCGCCATTAACATACCAGGGGTGATTTTGTCGCAATTGGAAATACACACTAGCGCATCGGCACAATGCGCATTCACCATATATTCAACTGAATCAGCAATTAAATCGCGGCTAGGCAAGCTGTACAACATACCGCCGTGGCCCATGGCAATGCCGTCATCTACGGCGATTGTATTGAATTCTTTAGCCACGCCGCCTGCACGCTCAATTTCGCGCGCGACTAATTGGCCTAAATCTTTTAAATGCACATGACCCGGCACAAATTGCGTAAACGAATTAGAAATGGCGATGATTGGCTTATCGAAATCGCCGTCTTTCATACCAGTTGCGCGCCATAAAGCACGCGCACCTGCCATATTGCGGCCATGTGTGGTGGTGCGAGAACGGTAAACTGGCATGATGTGCATCCTAAAAATGGCGTAAAACGCTATTTTAGCTGATGCAAGCGCTTGAGTAAGCAGGTTTTTACTTTAAACGCTTAAAATTGACAGAATTAATGGATTTTTTAGTGGCATTTAAGCCAAACGTTGTACAAGTTCTTTAAAACTAAGTGGTTTGCTAAACAAATAGCCTTGGCCAATATTGCAGCCCCAACTTTTCAGCAAATCGGCTTGCTCTTGCGTTTCTACGCCTTCTGCAATTAACTCTTTACCCAAGCTTAGCGCCATGCCAATCACCGCTTTTACCAATTTAGCGTCGTTTTCATCGATGGTGATGTCACTGACAAAACTGCGGTCAATTTTCACCTCAGAAATGGGGAATTTATTTAAATAAGAAAGCGATGAATAGCCGGTACCAAAGTCATCAATGGCGACTTTTAGGCCTAAATCGACAAATTGGCGCAAGGTATCCAATACCTGATTTGAATCATTTAATAATAAACTTTCGGTAATTTCTAAGGTAATCCAAGCAGGATTACAGGCCGTTACGCTTAAACAATAGTCCACCGCGGCAAAAATATCGTAGCGTAAAAATTGGCGTGCCGATAAATTAACGGCAAATTTAAGTGGATTTTGGCGGTTTAAATTGACGGTTACCGCGTCTTCAAACGCTTGCATCATCACCCAGCGTCCAATTTCGGTAATTACGCCTAACTCTTCGGCTAGCTCAACAAACTGATTAGGATTCACCTCGCCCAACACTGGATTATTCCAGCGCAAAAGTGCTTCAACGCCAATAATTTCGCCTGTTTCAAGCCGCACCAAAGGTTGATAATTCAGATAAAATTCATTCTTTTCAATGGCATGCATCAGCTCGGTTTGCAGCAATAATCGCCTTGAAATATGCTGATTAAGCTCTTGCACAAAAAACTGGTAATTGTTGCGACCCTGTTTTTTGGCGGCGTACATCGCTACATCGGCATAGCGCAACAAATCATCTTCATTGGTGGTATCTTGCGGGTAAACCGCAATGCCAATGCTGGCGGTTACATAGAGCTCTTGATTAGCGATATTAAAAGGAATGGTTAATGCCTGCACAATATTGTTGGCCAGCACGCCTAACTCTCTGACGTGTTTAACATCTTGCACCAGCACGGCAAATTCGTCCCCACCCAAGCGCGCCACTAAATCGCCTGCACGCAAGGTATTTACTAAGCGCTCGGCCGCCTCAATTAATAGCTGATCGCCCACTGGGTGGCCAAGCGTATCGTTAATGGATTTAAAATGGTCTAAATCGATCATTAATAGAGCAAAGCTATCTTCTTGACGTTTTGCGCGCTCAATGGCTTGCGCAATGCCGCGATTAAACAGCGCGCGATTGGGTAAATTAGTTAGGCTATCGTGATACGCCATGTACTCAATTTGATTGCGGTATTCACTTACCGCTGTCATGTCGTTGGCCAGCGCCAAAGCGCCTGTCACGTTTTTATTGCTATCAAACTCTGGCACAAAGCGCATTAAAAACACCACTTGCTTGCCATCTAAAGTGCAATTAAATTCAAACGTATCAATCTGCCCAGTTTGCATCACGGCTCTTAAGCGCGCTTCAAACTCATCGGCTTTTATACCGGTTGCCGTGGCATACCAATATTCAAGCGGTGTTTTGCCTAATAATGGCTCTATAGGTTGGCCAAACAGGCGTATGCAATAGTCGTTGATAAAGATGCGCTGACATTTTAAATTGTAGCGAATAATCGCCAATGGCAAGTTTTCAACCAGTGAAACATACTCTGATTTGGTTTGTGAGATATCGTCGTGCAGCCTTTTAAGCTCGGTTAAATCGTGCGCAAAACCCACCGTGCCCACTGCTACACCATCAATTAAAACGGGGGATTTATAAATCTCGGCCCAGCGCGCTTTGCCGCCATCGCCCTGAATCGAATCCACCAACACTTTGGATTCACCTGTTTGCAACACTTCGCGGTCAAACGCCAAATAGGCATTGGCGGCTTTTTTGGGGAAATAATCGTGATCGGTTTTGCCAATGGCTTCTTCTGGATAAGTGACGCCAATTAAGGCGGCAAACGCATTGTTAATCGCTAAAAATCGATTATCGATATCTTTTAGCCATACCATAAACGGAAAATTATCAATTAAAGCGCGCTGATAACGCTCTTTTTGCGCCAAAGCTTGAAATTGATGCTGGCGATAATCGCTTAAATCGCGCCCAATCACCAACACACCTAACACCACATTTTGATGATTTTTAATCGCCGTCATCGCAATTAAATCATGGATTGGCCGTTGCATATGCGAAGGCTGACATTCCAGCAAAAACGTGCTTGGTTCACCTGTATTTAAGGTGTTAATCAGCGCGTCTTGATACGATTTTATATTGCTTAATAAAGCATTGGATTGCGCCTGCTCTATTGTGCAGCCCAGCGTGTTTAGTAGCGATTGATTGGCATAAGCCAGCGCGCCATCCACACTATAAACAGAGGCGCAATCAGGATGATCGTTAAAAATCGTGCTTAATAAAGGGATGAAATCGGTAGCTAGCGTGGATGTAGCGGATAAACTACTAACATGCGATGCTGAATGCGTGTTTGTTAAACGGTCAACCATATTATTCTTATTCCTTTTTTACACGCCACAGCTTTTCACTACTTATTGATTCTATTGGTTTTTAAAAGATTTTTAGTAGTTTAATGCACTACTAAAAGTTAATATCAATGACCTTTATTTTTGTAATACATTCGATATTTATAGAAATGTTATATAGTTACTATTTTATAGCAACTAAGCTTATAACAGCGTAAAGATTCTTTAATTACCTCAGTAACAACTATAATAATAAGCAGCGAGATAACTCGGTAATAAGTAAAGTTTTAACTCAGCTTTAAACAAACTGCAAAAACTTTAACATAGATTTTTTATTTAAATAATCCCTCAAATTGTTAGGTTTTTATGATTTTTACACACCCCCAAATCAATCCAATTGCGCTTCCCATTACCGATAATTTTGGTATTCACTGGTACGGATTAATGTATCTGCTGGGTTTTTTAGCATTTTTATGGCTAGGTCGCTGTCAAGTTAAGCATAAGCCTTGGTTTAATTGGAATAACCAGATGATTGATGACGCCTTATTTTTCGGCGCATTGGGGGTGATTTTGGGCGGGCGCATTGGCTATGTGTTGTTTTATCAATTTGCTAGCTTTATGCAGCACCCGTTAGATATTTTTAAAGTATGGCAAGGCGGCATGAGCTTTCATGGCGGCTTTTTAGGTGTATTGGTTGCCATGTTTTTTTTCACGCGAAAACACCCGCAACCGTGGTTAAAAATCATGGATTTTGTCGCGCCATTAGTGCCAATTGGCTTAGGAGCTGGCCGCATGGGCAACTTTATTAACGGCGAATTATGGG
>JAYWCF010000093.1:0-2206 GCA_043780715.1 Methylotenera sp.
GATAAAAACAGTTTTTAGTCATTCACTTAGCAAATAGCGAAAAAATATTATGGTCTAAATAAGTGCATCAGCACTAAAAATGCACCAATTTAGTGCAAAGGATGATTCCATCGGCGTGGCAGAAGATTGACAGTTGCGTAACGGTTTTCGCGCTATAATTTAATGTTGTAAATCTACTTAATAAAGAGTTTGCCATGAGTACAGCCAATAGTGCTATAGAGACGATTTTAAATGCCGCCGCCGAACGCGCCGCCGCAAAAGGGTTACCATACGCAGGCGAGCTAATGCCGCAAGAAGCTTATGAGGTGTTACAGCAGGGTGAATTTACATTGGTGGACGTGCGCAGCCTAGCCGAACTTGAGTTAGTTGGCCGCGTGCCCAATGCCAATCACATGGAATGGGCGTTTTACCCTGGTATGCTGCCCAACGCCCATTTTGCCGCGCAGCTGCAAGCGCAAGTTGATAAAAACCAAAGCGTAGTCTTTATGTGCCGCACAGGCGGTCGCAGCCATAGTGCAGCAGTGGTAGCGCAGCAGCTGGGTTATAAAGCCTATAACATGCTAGAAGGCTTTGAAGGCGCTGCTAACGAGCAGCGGCAACGTTCGCTGATGAATGGCTGGAAGCATGCTAATTTGCCTTGGAGCAATTAGTTGGCTTACGAGCCAGCCAAACCTTTAAATAAAATTGACCGCTATGCGGTTGTGGGCAACCCCATTTCACACAGCAAATCGCCACAGATTCATGCGGCATTTGCCAAGCAAACTGGCCAGCCTATAAGCTACGAGGCAGTGTTAGCGCCATTGGATGGTTTTGCCGCGACCATACAACATTTGATTAAGCAAGGCTATAAAGGCGCAAATGTAACTGTGCCATTTAAGTTTGAGGCATTTCAGTTATGTGATGATTTTACTGAGCGTGCAAAATCAGCTGGCGCTGTAAATACTTTACTATTCAAACAAGATAAAATTTTTGGTGATAATACCGATGGTTTAGGTTTGGTAGCAGATATTATTAAAAACTTAAATGTACCTATTAGCGAAAAGACAGTGTTGTTGATGGGCGCAGGTGGCGCGGCATATGGTGTTGTTTTGCCACTTTTAGAAGCAGGGGCGATACTATCAGTAGCTAACCGTACTGCGCATAAAGCAAAGCAACTGGCAGAAAAATTCAAAGATGTTTCTATTCATAGTTATGAAGATTTTTATTCTAAAGATACAGACTTTAATATAGTGATTAACGCAACATCTAGCGGATTAACTGATGAACTACCAGCAATTAGTGAAAAAATCTTCGCCAGCAACGGGTTGGCATATGACATGATGTATAGTCGAGAAACTGCATTCAAAAAGTTAGCAAATAGTTGTCAATCTAAAAACGTAAAGTTTGCTGATGGCCTTGGTATGCTGGTAGAACAAGCCGCAGAAGCTTTTTACTTGTGGCGCGGCGTACGGCCAAATACTGCGCCAGTGATCGCTTTAATGAAAAGTGCGAGAAATTTGTAGTGGTTTCGCGATTTGAAAAGCGCTCCTACAACACTAGGAGCGCAATTGATTGTGCGAAAAGCGACGTAGGTGCTCAATTATGATTCGCTGGTTGTTTTATAAATCGCCCAACCTTTCATTAAGTGTGGGCGGGCTTTTTAAGCGCTTTTTTGTGCTGTTTGTGCTGTTTATATTGATATATCAATTATTGATTTTTGCACACATTTGTTGGTGGATTAAATACAATCCATCCACCAGCGCATTTATGGAAAGTCGCCTACAAATCATTCAAGAAACCAAACCAGATGCGGAGTTGAAGTACAAATGGGTAGATTATGCGCAGATATCGAATAATCTAAAACGCGCGGTAATTGCTAGTGAAGATGCTAAATTTAACGATCACGATGGTTTCGATTGGGAAGGCATCGAAAAAGCTTATGAAAAAAATTTGAAAAAAGGCAAAATCGTCGCGGGCGGCGCTACTATTAGTCAGCGGCTGGCCAAGAACTTGTTTTTAAGCAGCAAACGGACGCCATGGCGCAAAGGCGAAGAAGCAATTATCACCGTGATGTTAGAAAAAATGCTGAGCAAACAACGCATTTTAGAAATTTACCTAAACGTGATTGAGTGGGGCAACGGCATATTTGGCGCAGAGGCAGCCGCAAGGCATTATTTTAAAGGCACTGCGAGTGGTTTAAATGCAAGTCAAGCCGCCAAACTCGCCG
>JAYWCF010000094.1:0-2200 GCA_043780715.1 Methylotenera sp.
TACGCCAGATGAAATTTCACTGGCAGCATTTACCAAAAAACTAGCCAAAAATAATGTGCAATTAAGTTTAAAATCTCAACTATTATTTGTGCAAAATACTTTTTACCTTAATGGAGAAAAGCTAATTGTGCCAGTAGAAATAATGACCTGTATGCGCGAGTTGGCTGATAAACGTTGTGTGAATTGCACTGCCCTGCAGCCCAATACTCATGCGGTGCTTGCAGAAGCACTATATGAACCTTATTTGGCAGGATTTATAGATTTAAAATGAGCGACGCAGAATTAAAACCGAACACCGTTATTTTAGGCGAGCGCAATTACAGCGCGGGGCTTGACTTGGTGATTGCGCGCGCCACTAACGAATTACTGATTTTTGACCAAGATTTTATGCGCGGCGATTACACCACTTTGCACCGATTTGAGCTGATTAAACAGTTTTTAAGTAATAAGCCATTGAGTAAGTTGACAATTATTTTGCAAAATATCGATTTTTTTGTCAATAAATGCCCGCTATTTTTTGAGTTATTAAGCACTTATGGCCATAAAATGACGGTGTATGAAACCAACGACAGTGCAAAAATTGCCAAAGATTGCTTTGTAATTGCCGATAAACTGCATTATTTACGCCGCTTTCATATTGATCAAGCGCGCTTTAAATTTGCTTTTGATGATGCAGATGAATGCGCCAACTTGCGTATGCGATTTGACGAGTTGATGGATGAAACGACTGAAACGGTTTCGGCGACCAACTTAGGCTTGTAAAACTGGGTTTGTTAGGAATTGCTATGAAAAAATTATTGTTACTATTATTGTTTGTAAGTATTAACGCAATTGCAGAAGCTGATTTTAAAATTTTTACGTTACAGCACGTTTTTGCCAGCGATTTATTGCCGATTATTGAGCCGATGGTGGGCGTGGATGGTGCGGCCAATGGCATGAATAATCAGTTAATAGTGCGCGCCAACCCTGAGCGCATGCGCGAAATTGAGTTAATTATTACCAAGCTAGACATGACAAAAGTGAATCGAAAAATTACTGTAAAAAGTAGTAATAACCTGCAAACGCAACAAGAACGCACCGAGGCGACTGGCGCAGTAAAAGTGGGTAAGGCTACCGTTAGTAACGACACGCGTGCAAGGCCAAACAGTAGCCGCGTAGAGGTAGAGCGCAACAGTAGTAACGCTAGCCAAAATAGCAATCAATTTATAAGCGTGCTAGATGGCGAACGCGCATTTATTAAAGTGGGGCAGATTGTGCCATTTACGCAAGACTGGGTGACCATAACGCAGCGTTATATACAAATTGACCGCACCATCGATTGGCGCGAAATTACCACGGGATTTGCGGTGCGACCGCGTACGGTTGGCAACCCAAATTGCCAGCAAGTGGAATTAGAAATAACGCCGCGCATTGCAAAATTTAATGGCCAAGGGTTTATTGATTTTGAAGAATTAACAACAACTTTGCGCGTGAATCTTGGCGATTGGGTGGATATTAGCGGATCGGTGCAAGCAAATGACGACGTGAGCCGCAAAATTTTAGTCCTACAAAATTCTGCTAGTCTGCAGAAATCCAACTTGGTAATTAAAGTGGAGTAAGTATTTATATTAAGTTAAATGGTGAGGTTTCGGCTTTAAATTGTTGCAAAATAACGATTTTATGCCTTATTAATCAACATTAATTCAAAAAACGCTGGAATTTTTTTTTATTGCTGGTAAAATTCGTGGCATTCGGTTGGGCTAAAGGTGGCCTGCCGTAACTGGTTTAATTTTTTAGTCAACACGTTAAGGAATACAATATGATACGCTCTACCCTACTAGCTGCATTATTAGCTCTCTCATTAACTGCTTGTAACAAACCTGCTGAGCAAGCTACTGATGCTGCTGCCGAAGCTGCAAAAAGTGCTACTGAAGCAGCGTCAGCTGCTGCTACTGCACCAACAGATGCTGCTGCAAGTACTGCTGCTGATGCAGCTCAACATGCTTCAGAAACTGCCGCAACTGCTGCAACCGCAGCTTCAACTGCAACAAACTCAGGTGCTAAAGAGAATGCTGCTGAGACAGCTGAAGCTGCTGCTGAAGCTGCTAAGCAAGCTGCTCAATCAGCAACTGACTCAGCTAATGCTACAAAAAAATAAGATTTAATTTTCTTCAAAAAGCCGACTTTTAGTCGGCTTTTTTATTTCTGCTGCAATTATAAA
>JAYWCF010000095.1:0-6287 GCA_043780715.1 Methylotenera sp.
TTCTGGACAAGTCACGCATGGACCTTTCATCCATGCTGTGCCACGGTATTTGTTAAACGCTGGGCTGTCTTTCCAAGCCCACTCTAAGCCCTTGTCACGCACATTCGGGAATTGCATATTTGGCAATACACGTGCCGAATGACAAGGTAATACATCGCCATTAGCAGTGACAATCATAAACACTTCGCCCCAGCCGTTCATGCATTTTTTCGGGCGGTCGCCAAAGTAATCGGGCACCACAAAGAAAATCTTCATTTTGTTGCCAACTTTTTGGCGGAACTCGTTCGTGATGCGTTCGGCCTCGTCAATTTGCTCTTTTAGCGGCATGAGTTGGCTGCGATTTACCAGCGACCAGCCATAATATTGAGTGTTCGCCAGTTCGACATAATCCGCACCTAGCGCTTCTGCCATCTCTAAAATTTCTTTGATATGACCAATGTTATAGCGGTGTATCACCACATTCAGCACCATTGGGTAGCCATGATTTTTAATCATGGCGGCTACTTTTTTCTTTAGCTCAAACGTTTTGGTGTTGGTAATAAAGTTATTAATTTCTTCAGTAATATCGTGCATGGATAGCTGAATATGGTCCAAACCACCATCTTTAAACGCTTGAATGCGCTTTTCAGTCAAACCAACACCAGAAGTAATTAAATTGCTGTAGTAGCCCAGTTTTTTGGCTTCAATCACAATATCTTCAATATCATCGCGCAATAGTGGCTCACCACCCGAAATACCCAACTGAATCGCACCCATTTTGCGCGCATCGCGCAGGGCGTTAATCCATTGCTCAGTGGTTAATTCGTTTTGCGTGTGTTTATCGTAATCGGTTGGGTTATAGCAAAACGCACAGTGTAGAGGACAGCGATATGTCACCTCTGCCAGCAACCATAAAGGCTGGGTGTGCGTGATATTAGCCGCAACGCCATTATTTTTAGCTTGTGCGTGCCCCTGTTTTTCATTATGTATGGCTTTCTGAACAACTGACTCACCTAACGATGTTTGTGTCATTTTGCTACTCCTTCAATTTGTCATTGCGAGCCAAGTTTACTTGGCGCGGCAATCTAAATGTACCTCTGGATTGCTTCGTCACTGCGCTTCTCGCAATGACGCACATCAATTAATTTTGCGAATCCACGCTTTGCCGTAAGCCATTTCAAACATGCCGACAATGTCAGCTTCAATATTCACCGCATCTGGAAATGCCGCTTTAAGTTCAGCCACAATGTCGCCAACTGTTGCTTTGCCATCTACGCGCTTAATCACTTCACCCGCTCCACCATGCAGTTTGACCATGCCTTCGGGGAAAAGTATCACATAACTTTGCTGCGCTTCTTCCCACTGAAAACGATGGTGTAAAGCAATGGCAAATACATCGGCATGTGCAATTTTGGTATCGTCTGTCTGGCTTACTGTTAAATTTTCCATATTGTTCTTATTCGAAATTAATCACAGGTTGATGAAAATAGTCTTTGCCGTCTACTTTAATATCCACGCTTGAAGCCAACATAATCGAGTCAGCAATCACCCACAGCACATTCAATTTGAATTGCAAAATATCCAAGGCTTTTAATTGCATTTCGCGTGAGGTACTAAAATATTCCAGCGTTACGCCCAAGCCTTGCTCTACGTCGCGGCGCGCTTCGGTTAAGCGTTTTTTAAAGTAGCTCAAGCCTGATTCGTTAATCCACGGATACATTTGCGGCCATGAGCTGATGCGTTGTTGGTGAATATGTGGCGCAAATAATTCGGTTAAGCTAGAACATACAGACTCTTGCCAGCTGCGTTGTTTGGCAAAATTTACATAGGCATCTACCGCAAATTTAACACCTGGGCTCACCATTTTAAGCGAGGTAATTTGCTCACGCGTTAAACCAACCGCCTCACCTAATTGAATCCAAGCCTCAATGCCACCAACCGCTTTTTTACCTGCTTCATCCACACCATCATGGTCGGTAATGCGCACAATCCACTGTTTACGCACTTCAACGTTGTCACAATTAGAAAGAATGGCGGCATCTTTCATGGGGATAGAAATTTGGTAGTAAAAACGATTCGCTACCCAGCATTGCAATTGGTCTTTGGTTAATTTGCCCTCATACATCATCACATGAAACGGATGATAAATATGATAGCCCTGACCTTTTTCGCGCAACTTGTCTTCAAACTCGGCGCGGGTCCAAGGAATATTTTGGGTCAAAATGTTATTGGTTAATGAGTTCATTAAATTAATCTCCAAATTTCTTACAATATGATGTCCATGCCGTCATAGGCCACTTCAATATTATGTTGGTTCAAAATCGCGCGTTCTGCCGAATCTTCACGCAAAATTGGATTAGTATTATTAATATGAATCAGCACCTTACGAACCGCTTGGCCATTTTTTGGACCAAACTCATTTAGCTTTTCAATCATACCGCCCTCACCCGATTGCGGATTATGGCCAATGCTGCGCGCGGTTTTGGTCATCAAACCCATATCAATCATTTCAGTGTTGGTCCAAAACGTACCATCTACCATAATGCAATCGGCTTGCGACATAAATTGTGGCAAATGTGGCTCTATTTCACCCAAACCTGGGCTGTACCAACATTTTTTGCCTGTGCTAATTTCTTCAATCAATACCCCAATCGTATCGCCCGCTTTAGGGTCGTTGCGATGTGGTGAATATGGCGGCGCCGCGCTTTTAAGCGCTACTGCTGTAAAACGCAAATTGGGTACACTTGGAATTTCAAAACTACTTGATTTACTCAGGTCATTGGCATCAATTGGCACAACATGGCGATTGATACCGCAGTAATGACCCAAGATATTCAGCACTTGGTTACCGGTGGTTAAATCTTCATACACCATATCGGTACAATAAATTTCGCGCTTCACTTTGCCTTCGCGCAACATAAATAAACCAGTGGTATGGTCAATTTGCGCGTCAATCAGCACAATGGCTTGAATGCCTGAATCTCTAATATTGCGGCCCGGTTGCAAGGGTGCAAAATCTTGAATCTGTTGCAACACATCTGGCGAGGCGTTAAATAATACCCAATCTACGCCGTTACCAGAAACACAAATAGAAGATTGTGTACGCTTGGTGGCTTTAATCGTGCTTTTGCGTAAACCATCGCAATTGGGACAATTACAGTTCCATTGTGGAAAACCACCGCCTGCTGCGGCACCTAAAACATGAATATGCATGAGATTGTTTGCTTTGCTATTTAAAAACTAGATTTTACGCTTAAAAGATGTGTCTTACGGCTACAAAAAAGCATGACTTTATTAAATTAGAAAGCTGCTTTTTTATACAAAAAAGGCTGTTTTGCAACAGCCTTTTCTTAACTAGCAAAAAGCTAGTTATTTATTCATTACGTACATTGTTACTTCAAAGCCAAAACGCATTTCTGTAGCTGCTGGTGTTGTCCACATGATAATTTCCTTTAAAGTTAGGTTGTTTAATTTAATTCGTTGTTGCTGTTGATTAGTGCCACAACGTGAAACGAATTTTGCGCCCTTTTTAATTTAAGCAATACTGACAACTTACCCAAATACTACTAAGTAAATTCATGATGCGATGATAGCCAAGCTTACCGCCAGTTTAATAGCTAGTTTAATCGCCAATCTCTTCGCTTAACTTTTTTTGCCTACGTTGACGCACTGATAAGGCAAGCGCCTCTAATAAATCAACCGATTCTTGCCAACCCAAGCAAGCATCGGTAATGGATTGCCCATATTTAAGCTCACAGCCTGGCGTATGGTCTTGGCGACCTTCATTAAGGTGCGATTCCACCATCAATCCAATAATGCGCGCATCGCCTGCTGCCACTTGTTGTGCAACATCGCGCGCTACTTCGTTTTGCTTACTGTATTGCTTGCTGCTATTGGCATGGCTGCAATCAATCATTAATCTAGGCGCTAAGCCTGCATTGGCTAGTTGATTACAGGCATCATCTACGCTGGCTGCATCATAATTAGGTGTTTTACCGCCACGCAAAATCACATGGCAATCTTCATTGCCAGTGGTTGAGATAATGGCCGATTGGCCTTCTTTAGTGACTGATAAAAAATGATGTGGGCTGGCGGCGGTTTTAATCGCATCAATCGCCACGCGCACGCTGCCATCTGTGCCGTTTTTAAAGCCTACCGGGCAAGATAAGCCAGAAGCTAACTCTCTATGCACTTGCGATTCAGTTGTTCGTGCGCCAATCGCGCCCCAACTCACTAAGTCAGCTGTATATTGTGGCGTAATCGTATCTAAAAATTCTGCCCCTGCTGGCACGCCAAGCTCATTTACATCTAGCAAAAACTTACGCGCCATTTCCAAACCCTCATTAATGGCATAACTGCCATCCAAATAAGGGTCGTTAATCAAGCCTTTCCAGCCCACTGTGGTGCGTGGTTTTTCAAAATACACACGCATCACAATCAATAAATCGGCTGCTAAGTTTTTGCGCACTTCTAACAAGCGCTGCGCGTATTCCATGCCCGCTTTGGTGTCGTGAATAGAGCATGGCCCTACAATCACTAACAATCTATCGTCTGCTTGATGCAAGATGCGGTGAATGGCTGCGCGCGTTTGCAAAATATTATGGGTTGAATCAGCGCTTTCTTTTAGGCGGCTTAATAAATCAGAAGGCGTGTTTAAGGGCTTAATTTCGCGAATGCGAACATCATCGGTGGCTAGCTTTTCATAGGCCAGAGATTCGTTTGCTTGCTTTTGGTTATTTAGCTTTTCTTGTTCAGTCATTTTTTACTTTTTTATAATTTGCGCTAATACGTCTAAAAAGCGCGCATTTTCGCTGAATAAACCAATACTCACACGCAAATAATCGGGCATTTCATAATTGGCTATTGGGCGCACAATCACGCCATTTTTTAATAATTGTTGATTCACAAGAGCGGCATTTTCAACTTTAAAACTAATAAAATTGGCAAACGAAGGAATATAACTTAAGCCTAACGAAGTTAATCCTTGTGCAATTTGCGTCATACCTGCTTGATTTAAGGCGTAGCTACGTTCAACAAAATCGTCATCTTGCAAACTGGCAACTGCCGCCGCTTGCGCAACATTATTCACATTAAATGGTTGGCGAACACGATTAAGCATATCGGCAACATTGGCATGCATTAGGCCAAAACCAATGCGCAAGCCAGCCAAGCCATACGCTTTAGAAAACGTGCGCGAAATAATTAGGTTATCAAACTCACTTAACCATGAAATGGCTACCGATTTATGATTGGCTGATAAATACTCATCGTAAGCTTCATCCAACACCACCAAAACATTTTTTGGCACTTGCTGTAAAAAGGCCTTCAATACGTCTTTGCCAATTAAAGTACCGGTTGGATTGTTAGGGTTAGCAATAAAGATTAAACGCGTTTTAGGCGTAATCGCTTTTAAAAAGCCCTCTAAATCATGCGCATAATCTTTAGCTGGCACTACAACGCCAGTCGCGCCAACCGCTTGCGTTACTAGTGGATAAACCGCAAACGCATGTTGAGAGTATATCGCCTCGCAACCCGCATGCAAAAATGCTCTAGCGGCAAGCTCTAAAATATCATTAGAGCCATTACCAAATACAATCTGGTTATGTGACACATTAAATTTTTGCGCCACTACTTGGCGTAAAGCAAAACTATTGCCGTCTGGATAGCGTGCAATATCGTAAATGGCGTCTTCAATGGCCATTTGTGCTTTTGGGCTGATGCCAAGCGGATTTTCATTTGAAGCCAATTTAACAATGTCGGCCTCATTTAAACCCATTTCACGCGCAAGCTCGCTAATTGGCTTGCCGCCTTGGTATGGCGCAATAGCGCGAATATAATCGGGAGCTAACTCACTGATATTCATACAAAAAACCTATTTATTCAAACAATTATTTAAATGACTGTATTTAAACTTCAGTGCTTAAACCACAGCAACAGGATAAGAACCCAGCACTTTTAAGAAAGAAGCACGTTCTTCGCAATCATGCAAAGCGGCTTTCACTTTTGCATCCAGTTGATGACCTTCAATATCCACATAAAATACGTAATCCCATAAGCCTTGTTTTGAAGGCCTAGATTCAAACTTAGTCATACTGACACCGTGCCGCGAAAGCGGTTCTAACAACTCCACCATAGCACCTGGTTTATTTTGCGAAGTCATCACCACGGAAGTTTTATCATGGCCAGAAGCGGCTACATCATGCTTGCCCAACACCAAAAAGCGTGTCGTGTTTTTGGGGTCATCTTCAATATTTTCGGCCAACACATTCAAGTTAAACAACTCGGCCGCGCGTTTGCTGGCAATCGCC
>JAYWCF010000096.1:0-6243 GCA_043780715.1 Methylotenera sp.
GCAAAAAGCGATTAAAAAATAAAGCGCTTAAAATAAAATAACCAATAAAAAAGCCGCTCTTAAGCGGCTTTTTTATTAAAGACAAGTTAAATGCGTCTATTAAAACACGGCTATTAAAACACGGCTATTAAAACACGACTTTTAAAACCCTCCCGTTGTAGCAATGCGGAACACATAAAATGCACCGATTGCCATCATGATGTACATGGGTAAATCGCCACTTTTTTTCTTTTCGCCTTTTGCTGCCGATGACATCCAGCGATTTAAAAACCACAGCACAAAAATAATCACAGGAATAAATAGCATGTGCGAGGTGGATTCAAACAGCCAGCCGAGGGCAGTTTTTAGCCAGCCATCGTCTTTAAAAAATTCCATTGCAATACCAGCCAAACCAATCAGCAATAAAATCATGCCACCAAAAGAGATAATAGTTTTAAGCGGCGTATCGGCTTGAATATCCGCATTTTTGCTGTATTTATTAGGGTCTTTTTTTTGCGGTGCTGCCACGATAATCTCCTAAAGCGGATGTTGATTAATTTGGGTTTAAATAGCGGGCTGGGTCAACAGATTTGCCCAAGCGCCTGATTTCAAAGTGCAATTTAACGCTATTAGAATCGGTATTGCCCATTTCGGCAATTTTTTGGCCAAGCGCCACAATTTGGCCTTCTTTAACGATAATTTTGCTGTTGTGCGCGTAAACCGATAAAAAGGTTTTATTGTGTTTAATAATCACCAATTTACCATAACCGCGCAAATCGGAACCACTGTAAATCACTTTTCCGCTGCTGGCTGCTTGAATAGATTGGCCAGTGCTACCGCCAATATCCAACCCTTTATTAGTAGCCTCATTAAAGTTTGCCACTACTTTGCCCTGTGTAGGCCAAGCCCAAGTAATGGATTCTTCATCACCTGCTTTTGCATCAGTGGCTTTCATTTCATTAGACTTAGTTTCAGCAGGTTTTGCCTCAACAGCCTTATTTGCTTCGGCTGCTTTAGGTTCGGCTACTTTAACCACAGCCGCTCTATTAAACGCTTCTAAGCTATATGTTTCACGCAAGGCTTTTGGCTCACTTAAAACGGCTGGCGCAACTGGCAAAGTTGGCTTTGTTTGAGTGGTTTTTACTTCTGGCGATTTACTGGCTATAACGGGCGCTTCTGCGCCGATAGGTGTTAACACTACGCCATCTTCAGCCGCACTTGGCGCTGGTTGCGCATTTTCGGCCGTTTCAGGTTTTACTTTTAAACTCGCCAAGTTTAATTTTTGGCCAATTTGAATCGTGTAGGGCTCATTAATGCGATTGGCGGCAGCAATTTCTTTATACTCAAAGCCGTTTTCCAAGCCAATGCTAAATAAGGTGTCGCCTTTTTTAACAATGTAGGTATCTGGGCGCCAATCTTTGCCGTCAGCCGTTTTAATTACTGTATTACTTTTTGTGCTGGCTGGTTTTGGTTTAGAAGTTTGTGGCTTGCGATCAACCACTGGCGCTGGTGGATTGCTTTCACATGCACTTAAAAATAAAGCAATAACGCCAATTAAAACCAAACGCATCATTAGCTAACACCGCCTAATAAAGGGACAAATTTTACTGCTTCTAGCTTGGTTTGCACGTATTCTTTTGCTTTGCGCTCAATCAATATTAAGGTTTGCGTGGTTGTGCCAATTGGGATAATCATGCGTCCGCCTACGGCTAATTGCTCTAATAATTCTTGCGGCACATGGCTGGCGGCGGCGGTTACAATAATGGCATCAAACGGCGCAAACGCTGTTAAACCCATGCTGCCATCGGCATGGTCTAATTTTACATTGGTGCATTTTAGGGTACGCAAATGGCTTCTGGCTTTCATCACCAATGGGCGAATGCGCTCTAAAGATAAAACTTCTTTAGCTACTTTGGATAGCACCGCCGTTTGATAGCCGCAACCTGTGCCAATTTCTAATACTTTATTTAACGGCGCACCGTTACGCAAAATTTCCGTCATGCGCGCCACAATATAAGGTTGCGAAATGGTTTGGCCAAAGCCAATCGGCAATGAAACATCCTCATAGGCGCGAATGCTCAAGGCTTCATCGACAAAAATATGCCGCGGAATCTCGCCAATGGCGGATAGCACGACTTCATCTTGAATGCCTTGCTCACGCAGCCGCGTTAACATGCGGTCGCGTGTGCGCAGCGATGTCATGCCAATGCCCGTTTTGGCGCTGGGTTTTAATACGGTTGGTTTAATTAATGCCATACGAATTATTTGTTTAACATTATTTGGTCAACCAAGTTTTAATTTCGGCTAATTGAGTGTGCTTGGTTAAATCCACTTGAATTGGCGAGATAGACACTTGATTATGCGCAACCGCATAAAAATCGGTGCCTTCGCCGCCATCATTTGGCATGCCGGCTGGACCCACCCAATACACGGTTTCATTTCTGGGCGTTTTAAGCTGAATCACTGGCTCGGCCTTGTGGCGTTTGCCTAAGCGCGTCACGGTTCTGCCGCTTAATGCTTCATAAGGCACATCAGGTACATTTACATTGAGCAAAGTAGGCGATGCAAAACCGTGCTGCATATAATGCTGAATCAGCTCAACCGCCACGCGTGCAGCGGTTTCAAAATGGGTGGAATTATGTTGCGACATGGAAATAGCAATAGAGGGAATGCCCAGCAAATAACCCTCTGTCGCGGCGGCTACGGTGCCAGAATAAATCGTGTCGTCGCCCATGTTCGCGCCATCATTAATGCCCGAAATCACCATATCTGGCATGGTATCCATCAATCCGGTTAGCGCAATGTGTACGCAATCGGTTGGCGTGCCATTTACATAAAAGAAACCGTTGCTGGCTTTTTTAACACTTAACGGTCTATCTAAAGTGAGCGAATTGCTAGCCCCGCTGCGGTTACGCTCAGGCGCAACAACGGTAATATCGGCCAGCTTAGCAATATGGCTGGCTAGAATATTCAAGCCAGGTGCAAAATAGCCGTCATCGTTTGATATGAGTATTTTCATTCTTGTTATGCAAAGCTCGCTATGTATACTTAAATGTTATAAACGGACTTAAATATTATAAGCAGACTCATAATTTTAATCCTTAATTGATTATAAATTAAGCCGCGCCTTTTAAAGCATTGTTTCGCGTGAGTTTTGCATAAAATATGGCACACAGAAAAAATAGTAGCGATAAAACCACCTCAGTCAGCGCTAATTGGCTAGATAAGCCAGTATCCGACCATGCGCGCACCACGCCTTCGGTAAAGTAAAACAAAACCAGCATGCCCGCCCATTGGTAGGTATAACGGCGGCCTTTTAAAATGCCAAATAAAGGAATTAATAGCGGCAAAGCCTTTAAAATCAGCAAAGAGCCTTCGGGTTTCAGCGGCGCCAATACACTTTCCCAAGCGATGCAAAGCAAAATAAGCGCAATTAAACAAACGCTTGCGCCTAATTGCAGGTGTTTTGCTTGGTAGGTGTTTAGTGAAAATGGATTCATGTGCGTGGGGTTTTGCCAGAAATTTTACTTGGAATTTTTTAGTGAGTTTTATTTAGCGAGATTACTTAGAAAGCTTACTTAGCGCCACAAAAGCCGCGCGTGCTGATTGCGCGTCAAAAATAGGTGATTCAAAATTAAAACGCAAAATGTTGGTAGCGTTATCGTTAATTGTGGCGCGAATATCAAAGCCATCGCTATCCACACCAATTAACTCAACACCTTGCGGCGTTATGTTATAAAAATGCTGGCAATACGCCATCATGCTATCCATGTGGTCGGTATTCATGTGTTGCAACATGCCGCTTTCAAGCGCGGCAATAGTATTATTTTCTGTGGTCATTTGTTCGCCAGCGGCCCAGCCCATTTTGCCAAAGCCCGCAATATAGCGCGCTTGGTGAATGCTAATGCGGTAAAATGCAAAATCGTGCAGTTCAAAATAACCAGCGCTTTGCGGCAAATAGCGCAAATAACGCGCACGTAAATCGCTATCGTTTTTGTCAATTTGCGCGGCTTCACCAATCAGCGTTAAACGCGCGTTGGCTTGTAAATCAGCGCCTTCGGCAAATACCAGCAAAGAAACTTTTGCATTAACGGCAATATTTTTGGTGTGTTCGGCAATGCTGCTAATTAAAATAATCGGTTGGCAATCGCTATCCAGAACAAATGGCGTCACAGAGCCAAAAGGGTAGCCTGCAAACTTGGTTGAGTGAGTGGATAAAACGCCGTGGCGTGTACTGCGTAAGAATTGCCTTGCCTCAGTTGCCAACGTCATTTATTTGCCTATTGATTCAATTTTAATGCGGTTTCGGCTAAGCGTTTGCCCAGCGCCATGCATAATTTTTTTTCATCTGCCGTAATCGGCTTATCATCCATAGCGCCCCCAATATGGCTTGCCCCATAAGGCGTGCCGCCAGATTGGGTGCTGGATAATTCAGGCTCAGAGTATGGCAAGCCGACGATTAACATGCCATGATGCATCAGAGGCAACATCATCGTTAAAAGCGTCGTTTCATTGCCGCCATGTATGCTGCCAGAACTGGTAAACACCACCGCTGGTTTGCCAATTAACGCGCCTTTTAACCATAAGCCAGCTGTGCTGTCTAAAAAGTATTTCATCGGTGCTGCCATATTGCCAAAGCGGGTAGGGCTACCCAGCGCCAAACCAATACATTCTTCTAAATCGCTTAACTCAATATACGGGTCGCCATTGGCAGGAATATCCGATTCAGTCGCTTCACAATTGGCTGATACCTTTGGCACCGTGCGAATACGCGCCTTAGCCCCGCTGACAGATTCAAGACCGCGCGCAATTAGTTGCGCCATTTCTTTAACGGCACCACCTTGCGAGTAATACAGAACTAGGATTTCGCTCATTTCGGCTTTGGTTTTAAACGTACTTTTTGATTAGTATCGTTAAGTTCGAATATCTTCTCGAACTTTTTAAGAAATTTTGAAATATGACCATGCTTAGATTTTACATATCCTGTTGAATTGGACTTGTCTTTGAAATGAATGACTAAAGCATTGAGATAAACCCATTCACCGTCTTTCTTTGGCAATTCTTCTATAGCTTTCTTCACTTGTATGCTAGCTTGCAGCTCATCGCTTTGTTTTTCAGCAGGTGTTTGTTGTTTTTGTTGAGCAATTTGTTTAGCGGTCTCACTTTTAAGCACTATAAAATCATTGCAAGCATTGCGTAGTATATCTAATGATTTCCCCTCACCAAATCCCAACACATATTTTCCAGTTTCACGAATACGCATAGCTAAATGAGTAAAGTCACTGTCGCTTGAGACAAGGCAGAAACCGTCAATAGTTGGATTTAAAAGTAAGTCCATTGCATCTACAGTCATTGCAATATCAGACCCATTTTTAGCTTTGCTATTAGCAATATATAACGCCTTGAAAGCCTTATCGTCTATAACTTCTTTCCAGTTTTTAAGGTTAATAAGATTTCCATAAATCCGTTTAATTACTAACTCGCCATGTTCATTGCTTTTGCTGAAAATTGTTTCGTGAAAAGATTGACTTAAGTTTTCGGCATCAATTAATAAAGCTAAGTTTAGTTTTTTATTATCAGGCATGAGTTATTCCTACAGATGGTATATCTTTTTGACTAACTCTGCTGCCTTGCCAATATAACTAGCTGGTGTCATTTCAAGCAGTAATTGTTTTGCATCTGCAGGAATTTTTAAGCCGCTAATAAACGCGTGTAGCGAAGTTTTGTTGATACCGCCTTTGCCGCGCGTGAGCTCTTTTAATTGCTCATATGGATTTTCAATACCATAACGGCGCATCACAGTTTGAATGGGCTCTGCTAGCACTTCCCAGCTATTGTCTAAATCTTCTGCCAATTTTGCGGTGTTGATTTCTAGTTTATTTAAACCGCGCAAACAAGAATCGTAACCCAATAAGGTATAACCAAACGCCACGCCCATGTTTCTAAGCACGGTTGAGTCAGTCAAATCGCGCTGCCAGCGTGAAATAGGTAGCTTTTCGGCCATATGGCGCAGCACAGCGTTGGCTAAGCCCAAATTACCTTCTGAGTTTTCAAAATCAATTGGGTTCACTTTATGTGGCATAGTGGATGAACCGATTTCACCCGCTTTAACTTTTTGTTTAAAGTAACCGACTGAAATGTAGCCCCAAATATCGCGATTCAAGTCGATCACAATGGTGTTGATGCGTGCTAAACAATCGTACAACTCCGCCATGTAGTCATGTGGCTCAATTTGGATGGTCATTGGGTTATAAGTTAAACCCA
>JAYWCF010000097.1:0-2176 GCA_043780715.1 Methylotenera sp.
TTCATTGAGCAGAAATGTGGGCCGCACATTGAGCAGAAATGCGCTTGTTTTGCGCCTTCTTGCGGCAATGTCTCATCGTGGAATTCTTTAGCTTTTTCAGGATCCAGACCCAAGTTAAATTGGTCATCCCAACGGAATTCGAAACGTGCTTTTGATAGCGCATTGTCACGAATCTGCGCACCGGGGTGGCCTTTGGCCAAGTCTGCTGCATGCGCTGCGATTTTGTAGGTGATGATACCCACGCGCACGTCTTCTTTGTCTGGCAAGCCTAAATGTTCTTTTGGCGTTACGTAGCACAACATCGCACAGCCGTACCAACCAATCATGGCGGCGCCAATGCCACTGGTGATGTGGTCATAACCCGGTGCGATATCCGTGGTTAATGGGCCTAAAGTATAAAATGGGGCTTCGCCGCAATGCTCTAGTTGCAGTTCCATATTTTCTTTAATTAGGTGCATTGGCACATGGCCTGGGCCTTCGATCATACATTGCACGTCATGCTTCCAAGCTATTTGCGTTAACTCACCTAGGGTTTTCAATTCGGCAAATTGCGCTTCGTCGTTGGCATCGTAAATTGAGCCTGGGCGTAAACCATCACCTAAACTAAAGGCAACGTCATACTGCTTCATGATTTCGCAGATGTCTTCAAAATGCTCATACAAGAATGATTCTTTATGATGCGCTAAACACCATTTGGCCATAATCGAACCGCCGCGCGACACAATACCTGTCATGCGTTTTGCAGTCATTGGAATGTAAGCTAGACGCACCCCTGCATGGATAGTGAAGTAATCCACGCCTTGTTCCGCTTGTTCAATTAATGTATCGCGGAAAATTTCCCACGTTAAATCTTCTGCTTTGCCGTTCACTTTTTCTAGGGCTTGGTAAATTGGCACAGTGCCGATTGGCACTGGCGAGTTGCGAATAATCCATTCGCGTGTTTCGTGAATGTTTTTACCTGTCGATAAATCCATTACGGTGTCACCACCCCAGCGTGTGCCCCATACCATTTTCTCAACTTCTTCACTGATTGAAGAACCAAGCGCTGAGTTACCAATGTTGGCGTTGATTTTAACCAAGAAATTACGGCCAATAATCATCGGCTCAATTTCTGGGTGGTTAATGTTTACAGGAATAATCGCGCGGCCAAGAGCCACTTCTGAACGCACAAATTCAGGTGTAATCACCGCTGGAATGCTGGCGCCAAAGTCGTGGCCTTTATGTTGTTTTTGCAGCATTTCGCTCATATTTTCGCGGCGTTGATTTTCGCGAATGGCGATATATTCCATCTCTGGCGTGATAATGCCTTTGCGCGCGTAATGCATTTGGCTGACGTTTGCGCCGGCTTTTGCGCGTAATGGTTTGCGCGTTAAGTTAAAGCGCATGGCCGCTAACTCTGGGTCGGTTTTGCGTTGTTGGCCGAACTCTGAACTTGGGCCATCTAACTGCTCAACATCTCCGCGTTCCATAATCCAAGTGGCGCGCATGGCCGGCAAGCCGTTACGAATATCCACTTCTACGGTTGGGTCTGTGTAAACGCCAGAAGTGTCATACACCATGACTGGTGGATTTTTTTCAGCGCCAAATTGTGAAGGCGTATCGCTTAAACTAATTTCGCGAAATGGTACTTGAATATCTGGGCGACTGCCTTGAATATACACTTTGCGCGAATTAGCAAAAGGCTTTTTGGTGTCTGGATCAATCTCAGCAGTTTTGCCAGTAAATTTGGCAAGATTCTTATGAAGATTTTTGTCGGTAGCGTTCATGGAGCGTTCCTATTTTAAATGGCATAGGAAGCATAACGGCGCGCTTTCCTACGGCGGCATTACCCGCATCAGGTTCAAAGGGTGATTCTCACTGATTTAGCTTAAAATTAAAGCAATAAATCAGACCCCTAGCAATAATTGGAATGTACGCGAAAATGCCTAAAAAGGCAAGAAATGCCTTTAAGCAAAAGGCTTTAAATTCGTTTGTAAAATTGCTTCAAAACTTGCTTTAAAACATACTTGAGAAATTGACTGAAACTTAGTTCGTGCAATAACAAATTTTAGGTTTTTTCATCAAAAAATGTTATAAATATCATAATCACTCAAAATATAAATAAACAGGTTAATTATGGTACTTATTGCACTTTATTACGCGCTGGCCATTGGTGTTTTAACACTGCATTTTACGG
>JAYWCF010000098.1:0-2167 GCA_043780715.1 Methylotenera sp.
CACCCGTTTTAACAAAACAATTAATACTTATGAATGATATGCACGTTCGCCGTGTTCTGTTGTATCTAAGCCTTCGCGCTCAGATTCTTCAGATACACGAATGCCAATCAACACATCAACAATTTTAAGTGCAATGTATGACACCACTGCAGATAACACGATGGCAGTAACCACTGCGTAAAGTTGTGCTGTCATTTGTGCAGCAAAGTCGTATGCACCTACTTTATTAGCCACGTAGTCATAAACGCCCATACCACCTAAAGCTGGGTTTACAAATACGCCAGTAGCCAATGCACCAAACACACCACCCATGGCATGCACACCAAACACGTCTAGTGCATCGTCATAACCAAACATGTATTTTACTTTTGATACAAAGAAATAGCAGATTGGTGAAACTAACAAGCCAATGATAATGCCACCCATTGGGCCTACAAAGCCGCAAGCAGGTGTAATAGCAACCAAGCCAGCAACCGCGCCAGAAGCTGCGCCTAACATAGATGGTTTTGATTTATGGAACCACTCAACCGCCATCCAAGAGATAGTGGCTGCGCCTGTAGCAAGCATCGTATTTAAGAATGCTAATGCAGCGTAGCCATTTGCCTCTAAGTTAGAGCCTGCGTTAAAACCAAACCAGCCCACCCATAGTAAAGCTGCACCTACCATAGTCAATGTCAAACTGTGAGGTGTCATGGCTTCTTTACCGTAACCGATACGTTTGCCTAAAACACATGCGGCCACTAAACCAGCAACACCCGCATTAATATGTACTACTGTGCCGCCTGCAAAGTCTAGCGCGCCTTTAGCCCACAACCAACCAGCATTACCTAACACTGTAGTTAGTGAAGCTGCATCAGTAATTGCATCTGGGCCGTCCCAATACCAAACCATGTGTGCCATTGGTAAATAAGAAAATGTAAACCACAGCACCATAAACATTAATACGGCTGAAAATTTCATACGCTCTGCAAATGCACCAATAATCAACGCTGGCGTAATAGCTGCAAAGGTTAATTGGAAAGCCACAAAAATCAGCTCAGGAATATAAACGCCTTTGCTAAAAGTTGCTGCGATTGAGTCTGGTGTAATGCCTGCCAAAAACGCTTTGCTTAAGCCACCAACGAATGGGTTACCACCCGAGAATGCAACGCTATAGCCATATAAAGCCCACAATATGCCCATTAGTGAGAAAATCACAAATGTTTGCATGAGTACAGACAGCATATTTTTTTGGCGCACTAAACCACCGTAAAATAAAGCCAACCCTGGAATCGTCATAAGCGTAACCAATGCTGTAGCAACAATCATCCAAGAAGTATCGCCTTTATTGGGCACTGGCGGTGCAACCGCCGCAGGCGCAGCAGCTGGAGCAGTCTCTGTCACAGCCGCTGCAGCCGCATCAACTGCAGGCGCTGCGTCTGCAGGTGCAGCTACTACATCTGCCACTTTCTCAGTCGTGCTGGCAGCTTCAGTTGCAACTGGTGCCGCATCCTCTGCAAATACAATGTTAGCACCCAGCAAGCCAAAACCTAGTGTGGCCGCAAGTGCTAATGTAGATACTAATTTCTTCATCACATTCTCCTTATAATGCATCTGGGCCGGTTTCACCGGTACGGATGCGATAAACTTGTTCTAAATTGAAGACAAAAATTTTGCCATCGCCAATTTTGCCAGTTGCAGCCGATTTCTCAATAGCATCAACCACTTGATCTAACATATCGTCTTTAATCGCCACTTCTAATTTAACTTTTGGCAAAAAATCCACCACGTATTCAGCGCCGCGATACAACTCAGTGTGGCCTTTTTGGCGACCAAAGCCTTTTACCTCTGTCACAGTGATGCCTTGTACACCAATATTGGATAAGGCCTCACGCACTTCGTCAAGCTTAAACGGCTTGATAATTGCAGATACAAATTTCATCGCTAACCCCCTTAATGTTTCACATACAAAATAAAAAGTACATTTAGCATTAGCAAAGCGCGTGCCAACAAATATTATTATAATAATCAATAAGATACCTAATAAATAATCCATACAGTTTTTGTGAAATAGCCTATAAAATCTGCTAAACTGCTACAAAATCAAAAGGAATCATCATGTTTAACTCACCATTTATTACCGATTTATCTAATAAAATCAATGAGATAATAAAATCAAGCCCACTGG
>JAYWCF010000099.1:0-2166 GCA_043780715.1 Methylotenera sp.
ATAAAATGATTTTTGCGTTTGGCTTTGGTGTAACGCAAGCCAACGAATAATTCGAACGGTAATTTTGAAACGATTTGGCTGAAAATTGACATAAAACGAATCTTAGCAGTTTATTTGCTCAAAATTCTATCTAAAACTCTATCTAAGAATCTATATTTAAATCTATATTTCGCGCCATTTTGATAGCCAATTTATTTTTGTAGCCAGCAAAAATGGCTACCTATTAATCTGGTAATTCCACGCCCACCCATTCACGCTGCTTCATTTGCAAAACACCAATTTGCACCAGCTTTTCGTTACCATTTGCTTTAATTATGTATTGCGTGCCGCGTTTATAGGCATTTCTTGGCAAGATAAGCGTATTTTTACCGGCAAATGCATTAGTATTTTCTAATAAAATACCTTCGAACGCATTCACATGATCAAAACTAAAGTTGTTATCTTGCACAAAATAGCCAGCCTGCGCTTCAGTACCCATATCGGATTCAACGCGTGATACTTTAATGGCCGCGCAATGCGTGCCAATAATTTCAAGCCCTGCCCGATAAGAACCATTAAGCTGCTTACGCACACTTTTAATTTCGGCAATCACCAATGCATTTTTATCGGAATCACTGCTGTAACCAATCAACACGCCCGGCTCAATCCAATGATGCACTTCTTGGCCCAAATCCACCGCAAAGCCACCGCTGCTCTCATCCACCATCCACCAGTTTTCAGAACCTAAATTATTGGCGGCTGGTTTAGGAATCACTTTATTGCGGCGTTGTTGCGCTAATTTCAGGTCAAATGCAATTTGATCATCTTCTAAAGAAGATTGATTTGCTTGTAATGCTTGATTATTGCGAATCTGTTCCAGGCGCCTGTAAATATCTTCTAAACCAAAACTCACGCTTAATAATTTGCTGCTTTTAAGGCGCGCTTCGCTTCTGCGTTGGCGCTCAAAACCTTCTACACACCAGTCGACGCGTAGCTTTTTAAATAATTTCAACACCACTGATGGTGGCGCCATTTTGTCTAAACCAAATTCGGTTAACGGTTTTTGCGTATCCACCGCGCACAAATAGGCTTCAATTTTATCGATTAAACGAGTGGTTTTCCAAAAACGATATTCGGCATATTTTTCAACCGCGCGAATTCGTTCCGGGCCTTTATCGGCTTCTAAATTAATAAAAAACTGCACTTTATCTTGCCGATATTTATTCAAAATAATGGGGTTGGTCGCCCACAACTTTAAAATTTGCTCGGTTAATTGAATTTGCAAACGGCTGTAATTGCCTTTATGCAAGGTATCCATCATAAAACCGTGTTTTAAAAGCGTGGCGATGCTAGTTTCTTTGCGATGAAAGTTATATAGAAACAAGTTGTTATTCATTATTGCCAAGTTTTCAGCAAATCTGATGACTTTATGAACATTTGACCACATGCCAGAAGGCGCTGGTTGATCATCAAAATAACGCCATTTTGCCATGGCAAACGCGGCATTTAATAAGCGGCATAAAATCAAATTCATTTTATCTTCGCTTAAAACCACTTTGTTTTGCATTTCGTAACAGGCTAAAAACTGGGTATAAGCAATATACAATTGGCGATAATATAAATAAGCGGCGTTATAAATACTATTTTCTAATTTTTTATTAATTCTTAATATAGTCAAGTACTTATGCGTTTCTTTCTTGGCATAGCGGTACGTGTTGCGGTCGATTTCTAATACAATATCGATTTGAAGTTTGGCTTGCTGAATGGTTTCAAACTGGATTTTCGCCAATTGTTGTCTAGTTTCAATCAACACATCCAGCTCGGCCTTTTCGGGCAGAGTATGTATCCAGCCAAGCGTTTTCTGCATCTCTTGATGCTGAAACACAGACTGTATCTTGTTGAAAACCTCAGACAACATGGTGCAAACCTAACGTTAATAGTGAATCGTAGTATTTCTATTATTGTTAGGATTGCAAAATACGTACCAAGCTCAATTGTATCGTTTTTAATGTGGCCAATTAAGATTTAATTGCAGTGCTGATTAACCGCTGGCGCAGCACAGCTGTTAAAATACGGCTATGTTTACAGGAATTATTCAGGCCGTAGGCCACATTGATAGCACCACAACGCTTGGTGAAGATATTAAGCTGCAAATTAATTCGGCTAATTTGGGTTTAGACGATGTTG
>JAYWCF010000100.1:0-2162 GCA_043780715.1 Methylotenera sp.
AAGCCCGCCAATACGAGCTTGCGCTGCGTTGAGGCAGCTGGCCGTAACACTAGTTGGCGCAAAGATGACAGGC
Source organism: Methylotenera sp. (assembly GCA_043780715.1). GTDB lineage: Bacteria > Pseudomonadota > Gammaproteobacteria > Burkholderiales > Methylophilaceae > Methylotenera_A. The sequence goes on from JAYWCF010000100.1 coordinate 74, forward strand.
GTTTGCATGCCGATGCTTTCCCATCAAAACCAACGCATGGTGAGCGTATTTTGCGCGTATTTACCAATGTAAATCCACACAATAAGCCGCGCGCGTGGAATGTGGGCGAGCCGTTTGCCGATATGGCTACAAAATTTTTGCCAAAAGTGCCAGCCTACAATCCTTTGCAAGCTAAATTAATCAACGCGCTTGGTATTACCAAAAGCCTGCGCGGCGAGTACGATCACATCATGTTGCACTTGCACGACCTCACTAAAGCCGACGCCAATTATCAAGCAAACGCGCCACAAATGCGTGTTGAGTTCCCTGCTAATTCTACATGGGTGGTATATTCTGACTTGGTATTGCACGCCGTTTTAAGCGGCCAACATATGATGGAGCAAACTTTTCATTTGCCGCAAGAAAACTTAAGTTTTTCTGCTGCAAGCCCAAAAAATATCCTCGAGCGCTTGGCAAAACGCTCTATTAATTGCTAATTAAGCATTAAATTTACATACTTTATATTGTCTAGTGTGCAATTTGCTTGCTATTATCTAGTCAATACCAAATTGCTATCCCTTCAAACTCAAGGAAAACTCAAGGTTTAAATGTCCAAACTACTCATTGTAGAATCACCTTCAAAAGCCAAAACGCTGCAAAAATATCTTGGAAGCGACTTTGAAGTGTTGGCAAGTTACGGCCATGTGCGCGATTTAATTCCCAAAAATGGCGCGGTTGATCCTGCCAACCAATTCGCTATGAAGTACGATATTATTGACCGTAACGCCAAGCACATGGATGCGATTGCTAAAGCGGCCAAAACTGCAGATAGTATTTATCTGGCGACCGACCCAGACCGCGAAGGTGAAGCGATTTCTTGGCATATTGCCGAAATTTTGGCCGACAAAAAGTTACTTAAAAATAAATTACTCAAACGCGTAGAGTTTAATGAGATTACGCAAACCGCGGTAAAACATGCCATTGATCATCCGCGCGATATTGCGATGAATTTGGTTAATGCCCAGCAAGCGCGCCGTGCTTTGGATTATTTAGTTGGCTTTAATTTGTCGCCGCTCCTTTGGAAAAAAATCCGCAGAGGCCTTTCTGCTGGTCGCGTGCAAAGCCCGGCTTTAAGATTAATTGTAGAGCGCGAGCTAGAAATTGAAGCGTTTAAAAATCAAGAGTATTGGACGATTCATTTAGATGCGCTAAAACATGCCAATAAATTTAACGCCAAATTGGTACTGCTAAACAACCAAAAAGTAGAGCAATTTACGGTTGTAAATCACGACCAGCAAGCCGATATTGTCGGTAAATTGCTGCTAGCCAGTGCTGGCAAAACTACGGTTTCCCGCGTTGAGAAAAAACAGCGTAGCCGCAGCCCCGCCGCGCCATTTACCACATCTACGCTGCAACAAGAAGCCGTGCGTAAGCTTGGTTTTACAACAAGTCGTGCCATGCGCGTAGCGCAAGGTTTATACGAGGGCGTAGATATTGGCAGTGGCACAGTTGGTTTGATTACTTACATGCGCACCGATTCTTTCAGCATGGCAACCGAAGCAGTAATGAGCATTCGCGATTATGTGAAGAAGAATTTTGACGCCGATTATTTGCCAAAATCGGCCATTATGTACAAAACCAAAGCCAAAAACGCGCAAGAAGCGCATGAGGCGATTCGCCCAACAGACATTAACCGCGCGCCTGTTAAGATGCGCCAATATTTGAATGACGAGCAATTTAAACTCTACGAAATGATTTGGAAGCGTAGCCTTGCCTGCCAAATGTCACCCGCAAAATTTGATGCTGTGAGTGTGGATTTGGCTGTAGGCTCAGAAGCAAATTTATTCCGCGCCACAGGCCAAACGCTCGTTTTTCCAGGCTTTATCGCCGTGTATATGGAAGGCCGGGATGACGATGATGACGAAGATGGTGAAAGTAAATTGCCGCATTTAGAAACGGGTGAAATATTAACCGTAGATAAAATCTATGGTGATCAACACTTTACTGAGCCACCGCCAAGATACGGCGAAGCCAGTTTAGTGAAAATTTTAGAGGAATACGGCATTGGTCGTCCTTCTACTTACGCCAGCATTATTAGCACCCTGCAAGA
>JAYWCF010000101.1:0-2160 GCA_043780715.1 Methylotenera sp.
CAAGATAAACCATTGGTGATTACGGTTGAAGTGGATGCAACAGGTCGCTACATGGTCAATAGTAAAGCGATAGATAGTGCAGGCGTGGCGAGTATTGCCAGCGCGCTGACTAAGGCTGCTGGCGATGGCAAAGAGCCAACGATTGTAATTAACGCGGATGCAAAAACTACGCACCAATCGGTCATTAACGTGATGGAAGCCGCGCGCCAAGCCAATTACACGCATATTACTTTTGCCACGCAAATTGGCGCTGAATAATATTGCAGCGCATATTTTCGTCTTTGGTTTCTGCCATTGACGACACCGTTTATATAAATAATGAATGTCGAAACCACTTAGTCGCTTAGAAAAAACTGCTGATAAACCAGCGCATATCGCCAACACAAAAATGTTGTATTTGCGTTTGTTGCGCTATGCTTGGCGTTATAAGTTTGTTTTTGCGCTCGGTATTTTTTCCTTAATTGTCTTATCTGCCACCAATACGGGCTTTTTAGCCACCATCAAACAAGTCACCGACGAAGGCTTCGTTAAGCAATCGCCCGACAAAATGCGCTTGTTGCCATTTATGCTGTTTGGGCTAATGGCTTTGCGTGCGATTTCTGGTTTTTTTTCAAACTTTTCCATGCGCTGGATAGCGCGACGCATTGTAGAGGCCTTGCGCCGCGATACTTTTAAGCAATTAATGCAGTTACCCGTCGATTTTTACGATGCGCATTCTGCAGGCTTAATTATCTCAAAACTCACTTACGATGCCGAGCAAATGTCGGGCGCGTGCACAAAGGTTGTGTTAACTGTGGTGCGCGATGCGCTGACAACCGTTGGTATATTAGCTTATATGCTATACCTTGATTGGCGTTTAACGCTGATTTTTGCGCTAGTTGCGCCGATTATGGCCTTTTACCTTAAAAAAATGACGCCAAAACTGCGCGAGGCGGGCAAGTATGTGCAGCAATCCGTCGGCGAGATGACCAAGGCCGCAGAAGAAGCGATTGCGGGGCAGCGCATTGTAAAAATTTTTGGCGCGACTGATTTTGAATTTAAGCGCTTTGCCAGCGTTGCGGGCAAAAATCGCCACATGCAAGTACGCTTGGCGCGACTTTCTAGCCTAAATAGCATGGTGGTCGAGCTGTTGGCCGCGGTTTCGCTTGGGCTGGTGGTTTACTATGCAATGGGTCGTTTTAGCGCGGGTGAATTTGCAGCGTTCGTAGGCGCGCTATTAATGCTGATCGCGCCGATTAAAAACCTAACTGCCGTTAACGAAGAGTTGCAAATCAGCTTATCGGCCGCGCAAAGCGTGTTTGAGGTGATTGACACGCCTGCCGAAATTAACGAAGGTGACAAAACAATTGGCCGTGCGCAAGGCGCAATAGCGTTTAAAAATGTGACGCTAAATTATGCCAACACCAAAAAACCTGCGCTCAACAATCTCAGTTTTAGTATTGCACCTGGCGAGAAAGTGGCGCTGGTAGGGCGTTCTGGCGGCGGAAAAACGACGCTGGTGAATTTGCTACCGCGCTTTTACGAGCTGCAACAGGGCTTAATCATGCTCGACGGCATTGATATTCGCGCACTTGAGCTTAAAAATCTGCGCAGCCAATTTGCGCTGGTTAGCCAAGATATTATTTTGTTTAATGACAGCATTTTTAACAACATTGCCTACGGCGTGTTGCGCGATGCTGGCGAGCAAGAGGTGATTGCCGCCGCCAAAGCCGCCCATGCTTGGGAGTTTATTTCGCAGTTGCCCAACGGCTTGCAAAATGAAATTGGCGATCGCGGCGTGCGTCTTTCTGGCGGTCAACGCCAGCGCATTGCCATTGCGCGCGCGATTCTTAAAAACGCGCCGATTTTGTTGCTAGATGAAGCGACAAGCGCACTGGATACAGAGTCTGAACAACACGTACAAGCCGCGCTGGACACGCTAATGGAAAACCGCACTTCGATTGTGATTGCGCATCGCTTAAGCACGGTGGAAAACGCTGATAGAATTTTGGTGATGGACAAAGGTGAAATTATCGAATCGGGCAGCCACGCGCAATTGTTGGCGAAAAATGGCTATTACACCAAGTTGTATCAAAAAGAGCTAGAATAAATCAAAGCCATGGTCAGCATAGCGCAAGAGGTGATTCAAACAGCTTGGCGGCGCAAAAATGCCTTGTATTA
>JAYWCF010000102.1:0-2157 GCA_043780715.1 Methylotenera sp.
TGCTAAAGCATATACAGCATTTGAAGTTGCGGTTCCTGAAGTATTACCCGTGAAATCGGTTTTATTTTTACTATTGCCTGCATGCGGCACTCCCCCAGAAAAATATAGGTAAGCCTCTTCCATGGATTTACCAATCTTGCCACCGTTAGATTTGTCAGCAAGTTTATCTAAGCCTAAGACTAAATTTTGATATTTAGGCTTATTGACACTATTCATCATGCGAATTGCTGCGCGCACATACGCACCATCATTACCACTGTTGCCAGAACCTGTTTCAGTAAACGCCATTAAACCCACACGGAATTTATCGGTTGGTAATCCACTTACAACAGAAGATAGCGCGGCCATTTCATTGGTAAACGCACCATTCCAATTGGCTGTATTATCCAAAATAATCAGCACATTAGGTACATCTGTCGCGCTGGGTGTAGCGCCCACAAACAAGTCAATATCTTCTGCCATTGCAGATAAATTAACGGTCAGTAAGACAGTAATCAATAGTTTTTTTAGTAGTGAATTTTTCATGAAATTTTCCAATTCATTTATTTATCTTAAAGACAAACCGCATTTTTCTGTGCTTCGGTTAGCAATACGCGTGTGCCAGCTTGCACAACTGTTTTTGCACCCGTTTTGGCATCTTCTACAGTCGCCACAATATCCCATACAGTGTTGTAGGTATTAGCTTTTTGCAAATTAGATCCAAGTGCAAGACTAGATTTAACGGCACCACTATCAACTGGTGCACGAACACAAACAGGCTTAGCAATTGATGCCACAAAATCTGTAGTTCCATCATTATTAATATCCACAGTTATTTCTTCTGCGGCTGGTGCAGTTGTAAAAGGTGAACTCAATACCTGTTCAATCGCTTGATTGGCAGCTGCAATTGCTTCATCTTTGGCTTGCATATTGCCCACAGATTTCAAATTAGTGGTACTTAAGGTAAACGCACTGGTCACCATTAGTGTAATGAGCACCAACATAATGAGACCTACAAACAAGGTAATGCCACGCTGGCGTTGTTTAGAAGCTATTAGCCTCATGGTGTTTCCCTTCTGCCTGAAACATTGCTAACCCGAACGGTAGTAGAAAAAACATGCCGTTTAAAACTATCATTAAAAGGGCCAAGTGTAGTGTTACCTAAAGTATAGGTTTTTGTATCACTATAGCCAGCCGTAGGCGTTTCGGCGCGCGCCAACACAAAAATCTTAACAGCTACCACGTTACTTAATTGCTCAACCGTGCATGGCACAGCATCGGTACAAGTAACAAACGAATCGGGTATTCCGTCGCCACGATTAATAGGCGCAGTTTTATTCATTGGATCCACCCACTTAATAACAGCATTGTATAAGTTAGTGGGGTCACCATTAACGATGATGTTAGTGCCGTTACTACTAGCAATATCAATTCCTAACATCACTTTAAAACCTTCAACATTCTCTATTAACGGCACCGCTACTTGGTGTGCAAGTGTTGTGGCATTTAAATCAAACTGAGAAACCATTAAAGTAGGAATACCATCACCAACTGTTTTCGCATAATCGCGGATATAATAAATATTTGAAATAAATTTATGCTTTTCTGCAACTGTGGTGCAATTTCTCTCGTGAAAAATACCAAAACCAGCTGTATCTAACAAATACCCAAATCCAAACGTGTAGGTAGAGTCTGTGGTTGGTATTGGTAATGTCCAAGGCAAGGCGGGTGATGGCTTAAGTGTTGCCACTTTCGTGCTACCATCATAGGCGCTAATTAAGCGGGTTTGACCTGCCCCAGGCCCTGTTAAAATACGAATACTGCGATCTTTGTAAAAATCATTAACCGTTGAGGAAAAAGTATCCAACGTTATTGTTGTTAATGTCGCGCCTTTCACTTTAGATGAAATTTCTTGCTCGCATTGTGAGGCTTGAAAGTAAAGTTTACCTGCTGTATCCGCTTCACAATTTGCTTCACCAGGCACACAAGTATCAGCATGACGTACCACCAGCAAATCAGTGTTAGCCTTTTTATTGGTTGCTAAATTAGTTACACAACCAGCCCCTGAAGGCGGGGTATCAGCATAAACCTGAACGGGAATACCAATAAAATTGGTTATGTTGTCAGCCGTCCATGGTGATGCGTAATTAAGGCATGGGTTTGGTACTGCGTTTGGCA
>JAYWCF010000103.1:0-2152 GCA_043780715.1 Methylotenera sp.
AGCTGAAAAGCAAAAATACGTTTTGGCGCATGCACTACTAAGCCATCCGCCGTAATTTTCAGCCCAACCGTGCGGCGCGGCCGATGTTCTAGCAGGTAAGAAATCGTTTCGCCATTGGCAAGCGTTAATACTTGATTTGCCATTATTGGTTTAGCACCAGCATTTCCGCTTCAATCCACGCTTCCGTTAGTTGATTAGCCGCATCGGCTTTTAAGCCTGCTACTTGAATTGTTGGCCCAATGCGCATCTGAATCACACCTGCTTTTTTAATAAAGCTATTCTTAGCCCAAAACTCGCCTGCATTATGCGCCACAGGCACAATTGGCGTGTTGGTATGCGTGGCAAGCCATGCGCCGCCAATATGATATTTGCCGCGCTCACCTGGTGATTTTCGTGTACCTTCTGGAAAAATAACTACCCATAAGCCTTTGTTTAATCTGTCTTTTCCTTTAGCGACCAACTTTCTTAACGCTTCACGGCCTGCGCTGCGGTCAATGGCAATAGGCGAGCTCATGGCTAAACCCCAGCCAAATATGGGAATCCACAATAATTCACGTTTCATCACATACGATTGTTCAGGAAAAATCGCTTGAAAAGCCAATGTTTCCCAAGCGGATTGGTGTTTGGATAAGATGATGCTTGGCGTGCTTGGCAGATGCTCTAAGCCACTGATTTTGTGTGTGATATTGCAAGTTATGCGCAACCACCAAATCATACTGCGTGCCCAGCCAGAGATTAAAAAATTGCGGGTGATGGGGTTAAGCGGCAAGGCTAAAAAAGCGATAAAAGTAAATATTGGCGCGGCAATTACCTGGCCTAAAAAGAATAATACAGAACGTAAAAGTAACATGAATTGAATCGCGCTTGAGTATGTTAAATAACGCTTTTAACTTAGGCTTCTTCAGCAATAATATGCTGAACCGCTTCATTTAAATCAGCAAAAACCAAGGTGTTTTTTGGCAGCGACTTGTCCGAATTGACGGCTTGCGCCAGCGTTTCTTCGCCTTTGCCGGTGCGCACCAATATTGGCTTGCAACCCGCATCGGCAAACGCCTGCAAATCGCGATACGCATCGCCAATGCCATAAACTTTGTTCAGCTCAATAGAAAATCGACGGCCAATATCTTCAATCATGCCCGTTTTGGGTTTGCGGCAATTGCAATGGTCGTCCGCTGCGTGCGGGCAATAAAATAGCGCATCAATACGCCCGCCCACCAAAGCTAACGCGCGGTGCATTTTGTCGTGAATACTATTTAGCGTCACCATATCAAACAAACCGCGCGCAATGCCCGATTGATTGGTCGCCAAAGCGACACGAAAACCCGATTGATTCAGTAAAGCAATCGCCTCAAGGCTGCCAGCAATCGGCAGCCATTCGTTTGGATTTTTGATGAAATTAGCTGAATCAACATTAATCACACCGTCGCGGTCTAGGATAACTAGTTTCATTTTATTACTCCGTCATTCCCGCCCAGGCGGGAATCTAGGCAACTTAAAAATTTAGCATCATCAATTAACATTATTTGTACTTTACCAAGTCTGGATTCCCGCCTACGCGGGAATGACGAAAGAGGAGCATATTCTTAGCTCGCCAACTTAGACAAATCCGCCACGCGGTTCATGGTTTGATGCAATATTGCTAACAAACCTAAGCGATTGTTTTTTAAATCAACATCATCCGCGTTAACCATCACGTTATCAAAAAAGTCATCTACAGGCGCTTTCAGTGCCGCCAAAGCTTTGAGAGATCCAGTGTAATCGCCACTTTCAAATAGATTGTCTGCTTCAGGTTTAACTTTGCTCAATGCATCGTTAAGCGCAATTTCGGCTGGTTCTTTCAGTAATGATGCATTCACTTCTGCTTTTACTTCACCATCTACTTTTTTCAAAATATTGCCAACGCGCTTATTGGCGGCGGCTAAGGCAGGTGATTCGAGTAACGATGTAAAAGAATTCACAGCAACAAGTCGCTTGTTAATTTCGCTTAAATATTGAGGTTTTTGAGAAACTACCGCATCAACCTCTTGGGTTGAATAACCCAATTCGCGTAAGTAACCAGCAAGTCTATCAAACACAAAGTCAGACAGCACCTCTAAAACAGCATCATGGTTTGGTAAGGTTCGTTCGCTAAATGTAATTACTTGAGCAACAG
>JAYWCF010000104.1:0-6171 GCA_043780715.1 Methylotenera sp.
GGCGGCTATATAACCTGTGAAAGCGTTATTTTGCCGATTGCTTAATCGAATAATCTGCTAATGATGCTAAATGTACCTGCACAGTGACCTTTGATAGCAACGCCACTAATTCAGCCAGCATGCAATTAATTCATTAATCGCAAACTAATTACCGCTGCGCGTGCCACCCTCTAGCACCTCTGCACTTAAACCGCACTGCGCTAAAATAAACGCTGCTGCGCTACTGCGGCGGCCGGTTTGGCAATAGACGATATAGCTTTTGCTTTTATCTAGGTTAATGGCACATTCGCGTAGCTCATGTAATGGTGCGTTAATGGCGCCAGATATATGTTCGTGTTTGAATTCGGATGCAAAGCGTACATCTACCCACACAGCGTTGCCGCTGGCTACTTTTGTATCAGCCGCTGCTCTGCTAATGCTGTTTACGATGGGCGCTTTTAATAGCTCGATAAAGTCTTGTTTTTTAAGGCGCAATAATTCGCCGTTGGTTTTCATAGTGACTGTTGCGTTACGTTTATTGTCAGATGCCAATGCTTCTTCACCAAAGCCTGCGCCTGTTGATATTTCGGCCAACACCACTGGCGGCTGGCTCATATCGGTAATGCGGGTTACCACGGCTGTGCCTTGTTTAATTAGGTAGTAATAATCACCCTCTTGGCCTTGCGTAATAATGGTTTGATTGGCTTCTACGTTAATGGCGGTCATGCGCGAAAACATGGCTTCGATATTGGGTGGCGGTAGGCGATTAAACACACCGCTATGCACTTGAAACGCGTTAAAACTGCCCGTATCTAAATGCCAATTCGATTCTTCATTAGCTTTTGCGCTGCTTTGAACGGGTGAAAAACCTGATAATTGGTCCCACGTCATCATAATATCCAGCAAATCTAAATCAATACGCATGATTTCGATGGGCGTTAATGCAATGGTGTCTTTCACTTTTAAACGCTCAACATCCAGCGGAAACTTAGCCGCATCGGTGCCTGCGCGCAGTATCAGCTTATTGCCATTTTCGTAGCGAATGCCTAAATCGCCTTTTACCAGATACAAAGCCTGCGTGGTGGCGTTCATGCGCGTGGGGTCTAAGTCTTTGCTGATGTGCTCTACAATGCACAGCGGCGTGAGTTCGTCTAGGCGGCTGGGCGATAATCGGGCGATTGGCTCAAAACGTAGCAATACATTTTTGCTGATGGCTGGGGCGGCTGATTCTGGAAGTTGCGTCATTTGATTTTAATCTTATAAATTAAAAATTTGTTGTTGTTGCAACGCTTTGCAGTGCGCTGTTTGTGGATTTGCGGCAATTTCTTGCATGATAGTGGTATCTTCACCCGGTTTTAAATGCGTGATAAACACCTGCGGCTGGCTTTGCAAATGCGCTAGCTCGGTGGCCAAAGTTGCTGGGCATAAATGCTTGGAAAGCATGGCCAATTCAGCCTCTGCATTGCTAAAAGCGGTTTCAATAATCAACACTTTTAAATTATCAATCTGATTCACGTCATGCCAAAAAGCGGCGCTGCCAGCGGTGTCACCAGTAAATACCAAGCTATTTTCACCGCTATTAATGTGGTAACCCACAGCCGGAATCACATGATTAGCTGGCACGGCGGTAATGGTTTTGCCGCTAATTTGCACGCCACTGCCCACGCAAATTTCGTTATATTTTAAAAACGGCGTGGCTGGATCGGGGATTAAATTAAAATTAGGCCAAATAAGCCAATTAAACACATGCTGTTTTAAAATATTAATTACTTCTAGCGTCGCATGCACGGTAACAGGCTCACTGCGCAAACCCATGACGGTATCCAATAATAATGGGATAGACACAATATGGTCTAAATGCGAATGCGTGACAAAAATATGATCGATTTTTAACAAGGCATCTAGCGATAAATCGCCTACGCCAGTGCCTGCATCAATCAGCACATCGTCATCTACCAATATGGATGTGGTGCGCATATTGCCGCCAATACCACCGCTACAACCTAAAATTTTAATTTGCATTTGATTATCTTTATATTGTTTTGTAATAATTTCTAGTCACAATTTTTTATCACGTCAATTTATAAACAGTTTCTGATTATTTCGTTTCAACATTAAAAGCGCCATCCCAATTGGCACTTGGCGGCGCCTGCCTAAGCTGCCCAATTCGCTTAATATAAAGCGCATAAAGCAGTTGTTGCGGTTGCCTATTTTGCAAATTAATAAACTGTATTTCGCTTAAATCCCACTGCTGATTGCGGTATAACTTTAATGCCTCGCGGTACAGTTTTAGCTCATCAATAAGGTCTGCCGATAATGCACTTTTGGTATTAAGCGGCTCATACACCGCCACTGGAATATCTTTACCTTTTACCCGCACCAAATCTAACTCGCGGTAAACAAATTGCGGCGTTTGCAATCGCACCATATCGCTCACCACTATATCCACGCCGTAATACTTGGTTAAACTTTCTAAGCGCGATCCTAAATTAACCGAATCGCCCATGACGGTGTAGGCCATGCGAAAGCTAGAACCCATGTTGCCTACCACCATATTGCCGGTGTTAATGCCAATGCCAATCTTAATTTCTGGCCAACCCTTTTTAATAAACTTTTCGTTAATGCTTTTAAGCGACCTTTTCATTTCAATGGCGGCATTTAACGCATGTTGCGCATGGTTTTCATCTTTTAGCGGCGCGCCCCAAAAAGCCATAATCGCGTCACCCATGTATTTATCAATCGTGCCGCGATTGTTGTGTATGATTTGCGTCAAAGGTGTCAAAAATTCATTCATCATTTGGGTTAATTGCGTGGGGTCTAAACCTTCGGCAATGTTGGTAAAACCGCGAATATCGGTAAACAAAACCGTCATTTCGCGATTCTCACCAGTCAAATTAATCGACTCTGGATTTAGCGCCATTTCGTTCACCAATTCTGGCGGAACGTACTGGCCGAAAAGCCCCGTCAATTGGCGCTTGCCGCGCGATTCAACAAAAAATCCGTAACTCATATTCACCAAGTAAATTAAGCCTATCATTAGTAACGATGCGGCAATGGGTAACACCAAATTGGCGTATTGCCAGCTCAGCACATTAATCACCAAAATCGCCATCAGCACCGCAAGCGTCATCAGTGTTGCTTTTAACGGATTAAGTGCTGGTAAAGTGAAGGCTAGCAATAAGCCTGCCAACAATACCAATAAAAATTCGGCACCACGCACATAGCCAGGGCGCGCTTTAATATTGTTATCTAAAATGCCAGCAATAATATTGGCGTGCACTTCTACTCCTGGGTAAATATTTTGTACCGGCGTGGCGCGCAAATCCATTAAGCCTTGCGCGGTTGTACCCACCAATACAATTTTATTTTTTAGGCTGGCAGGCGACACCTTTTTATTTATTACATCAGTGGCAGATACATATTGAAAGCTGCCTTGCAAGCCGCGATAAGGAATCAGCATGGCCACTTTATCATCCACCGGAATTTGCCTGCCCGCCAAGCTAAACGATTCTAAACCGGCATATTGATGACTGACACCAACGCTGGCAAATTCGGCTTTTAAGGGCGCGTTATCAAAATAAGCGCGCGCAATCGCAATGGCAAGCGAATCGTAATATTGATTACCATATTTGATTATTACCGTAATTTTTCGGCTAATGCCATCGGCATCTGGCTCTGGATTAAAATGGCCAGCGGCTAACGCGGCATTTTGTATCATTGGTAAATTGGCGCCGTAACCCGCCGCTTCAACAAAATCGATTGGATTTCGGCCAAAACTGCCTGAATCAAAAGTAGGGCTGGGCAATTGGCCAACGCGATTGATATTGGTGTTATTAAAAAAATACCCCAGCACCACTTTGCGATTTTTTAGGCTATTGGCAAACGTTTGGTCATAATCCAACATGGGTTTAATGGCTTGCAAGGCGTTGGCAAAATTGGCGTCGCCATTAAAATATTGCTGCTGCATGCGCTCTAAATTTTTAAGGCCAGAGCTTTCGTCTTTCTCAGCAAAAACCACGTCAAAACCCAACGTATTAATTTGATAGTAATCAAATAACTGGTTAACCAAGTTGGCCGTTTTATCGCGCCCCCATGGCCAGCGGCCTTGTTCTTTCAGGCTTTTTTCGTCAATATCCACAATCACAATGCGATTATCTTGCGTGCGCGGCATTAACAAATTTAGCCGCACATCGTAGCTAAAGTTTTCTAATTTTTGAACAAATCCCAGCGGCAAGCCACCACTAATATGCAACAACATGAGTAAAATAATAGCGATACTCAGCGCAAACCGTACGCCATGTTGTTTGAAAAGTGACGATAAAAGCATGATGTTTAATTAATTGATTTTAATGTTGTTTTATAACTTTTATAATCAATAGCATAGCGGATAAACTGTGCAGTGAATAGGCGGTTTATAATGATTAACAACCATTTTATAAATAGAAAAATCCCAAAATATGCTTAAGCAACCAATGAATGAACAGCCAATAGAAATAGCCAGCAAGCAACCAGCAAATGCCAGCGTGATTTGGATGCATGGCCTAGGGGCAGATGGCAATGATTTTGTGCCAGTGGTAGAGATGCTTAATTTACCGCATGTGCGCTTTATTTTGCCGCATGCGCCCTACCGAAATGTAACGCGCAACAACGGCTATGAAATGCGCGCTTGGTACGATATTTATGGCTTAACGCCGATTAGCCGTGAAGATGAAACAGGTATTAACGAAAGCCAAACGGCAATTAACGCATTGATTGCACAGGAAATAAGCCGCGGCATTGCACCAGAACGCATTGTGCTGGCTGGCTTTTCGCAAGGCGGCGCCATTGCTTTGCATACGGCTTTGCGCTATCCGCAAAGGTTGGCTGGCGTTTTAGCGCTTTCTACTTATTTGCCATTAAAAAATAATTTAGCCGATGAAAAATCCAGCGCTAATCAGCCTATTCCCATTTTTATGGCGCACGGCGTAGATGATGACATTATCACGATGGAACGCTGCCAAGACTCATTGGCGGTTTTACAGGCGCAAAATTACCATATTGATTGGCACGAATACCCAATGGCACACTCTGTTTGCATGCCAGAAATCGCCGATATTCAGCTATTTTTAAGTCAGCTTTTAAATGATCCGACTATTTAGTGATTTTTTACACAATAAAACGTGAATACATTAGGAATTAATCCGCAACGAACGATTGTTTTGTTAAAATCTGTAAATCGGTTTTAGTTACAAAAAAACCCCTTTTTTTGCACAAACAATTATTTTAAAAATGACTGAACCTATCAAATCACCAGCAAAATCACCAGCCAAAAAAACGCCAGCAAACGCTGCTGATGCTGGCGATATTGCGCCTAGTTTTGAGCAAGCCGTACAAGAACTTGAAACAATTGTGCAGCAAATGGAAATGGGCAATTTGGCATTGGATGAGTCGTTTAACGCTTACAAGCGCGGCGCCCAACTGCTGCAAAAATGCCAAATGTCTTTAAATAATGTTGAGCAACAAGTGCGCATTTTGACGGACGCCAGTAAATTAGCGCCGTTTAATGCTGATAATGCTTCAAGCTAATAATTCATGAATACACGCCCAATTAACCACAATGGCCAACTGAATGACTGAACATAATTTAGATCAAAAAGAAACATTCACTATTTGGGCGGCAAGCTTGCAGGCGCGTGTGGAAGATGTGCTTAACACGCAAATGCCAAGCGCCGATACGATTCCAACCCGATTGCATGAAGCCATGCGCTACTCTACTTTGGGTGGCGGCAAGCGCGTGCGCGCATTGCTGGCTTATGCCGCCGGTGAGTTTTGTGGTGCAAAATTAAGTGCTATAGATTTACCAGCCGCTTCGGTTGAGTTAATTCATGCGTTTTCCTTAGTGCATGACGATATGCCTTGCATGGATGATGACGATTTGCGCCGTGGCAAACCTTCTACCCATAAAAAATATGGCGATGCAATGGCATTGCTGGTGGGCGATGCCTTACAAAGCTTGGCTTTTCAATTTATTTCACAAGATAAATTACTTAAAAACGCCACGCAAAAAGTGCAAATGTTGCATATTTTGGCTTTAGCCAGCGGCTCGCGAGGCATGGCTGGTGGGCAAGCCATTGATTTAGATAGCATTGGCATACCGCTTACGCGTGAAGAACTTGAGCATATGCATATCCACAAAACCGGCGCGCTGATTCG
>JAYWCF010000105.1:0-6152 GCA_043780715.1 Methylotenera sp.
GCTATTTTTAAGACCAAGCCGCTAAAAACTCTGCCCAATGCGGTGCGCTGTAACTATTTAAAGTTTCGCGCACCAATTGTATTTCGGCGGCATATTCCACTTTGGTTAAATGCCCGCGCATCAGCTGAAAGCGCAAATAAACCAAGTGCGTATTGGCCACATCGGTTTCGCAATAATTGCGGATTTCTTCTATTTTGCCTGCTTTAAAAGCATCCCACACTTTGCTGCCATCCATGCCCAGCTTGCCCGGAAAGCCGAATAACTTAGCCAAATCATCCAGCGGCGCGTTGGCGCGTGCGTTGTACAAGGCCAGCAAATCCATTAAATCTAAATGCCGTGTATGGTAGCGGCTGATGTAATTATTCCATTTGAAATCTTTATTATCATCGCCCAAATCCCAATATCTAGGCGCCACCACGTTATTTACCATGGCGCGATAATGCAATACAGGCAAATCAAAACCGCTGCCATTCCATGAAATAATCTGCGGCATATATTTTTCTACGCCGTCAAAAAAACGCTGAATAATTTCGGCCTCAGTAGAATTAGCATCGCCCAGCGTCCACACTTTAAAGTTATTGCCTTCACGCAAAGCGCAAGAAATGGCACACACCTTATGCTGATGCAAGGGCAAAAACTCACTGCCATTATGTTGGCGGCGCTGATGCAATGCGATATTGGCGACATCTTCATCTGAAACATCAGCAGGCAATTCCAGCAAAGCGCGCAGGCCAGTGGTATCAGGAATGGTTTCTATATCGAAAACGAGAGTTGGGGTCATGGATTTTTTTCAACAATTCAACGGTTATTTCTTCACCCAGCTACCCGCATTTTGGTAATACCAGCCTGCTTGCGCTTTATCTACCCAGCGTCCGGCAAAAGTGCTACGAATTTCGCCTGCCCACTCTGGGTGGCCGTTACCAGCGGCAATTTCTTTATACAGCGCATTGCGGTCGCTATTTTCGGCGGCAACTAGGCTATTAATGCCGCCACGATCTTTTAATGGCACAGCGGTAGCATCGCGCACGGCAACCAAACCATCGGCAGTTAAGCCAACGGCGCCGCTATCGTAGTGTGGATTTAATTGATTGTGACGCGCTTGCATGCTATTTTTAATAGCGGTAATGGCTGGCGTGTTCACATCCAAATCAGCAGCGGCACTGACCCAATTGCTACTTAACAAGGTGGCGGCTAACAAACTAAAAACGGCAATCAATTTTTTCATGATAATTCCTTAAATATGAGGATTAAGCTACTTGGCTGGCGCTGGCGCAGGTTTGGCATCTGCCGGTTTTGCAGGCGGTTCTTCACCTGGCTTTAGTTGCCACACTTCATCAATAATTTTATCGGCTGCTTTTTCGGCTGCAGCAGCAGGAAAGTAAATATTAATGGTGACGCAAGCGGGTATTAGTGCGATTAGCGCCCAAATAATGCCTATTTTTTTCATTGTTTTAATCCCATCTTTCACTTAAGTTTATGCGTGATACATTTTACTAATTAGCCACAAATGGTTAATTAACAATAACTTTTGTATTGCTATCGGTAATGCGTTTAATGCGGCCTAATAAATCTTGCAAGCTTACTTTTTGCGTATAGCCATTCACGTTTACGGCGGGTATGCCTTTACCTTTAACGATGATGTAGCCACTTGCCGTTGACATAGGGTCAATTGACTCAACGCCGCCCATTTCGCATATATCTTGCCTTAATTTGCAGCTTAAGCCTATTTTTTCGTAATAAAATTCTTTAAAAAATCGCAAAAAAGTGCGTTGCAAAGCCGCCGCAGTGCCTTCGCCGCCCAAAGCCGTAATGTTTTCTACCGCGCGTTGCGATATTTTCTTTAAATGCTCACCTTCACTGGTTTGAATAGACGCAATCAGCTGCACCGGCTTCCAATTTTCAAGCACCATGTCTTTCACATCGCCGTCCAGCTTGCCTTCAATGGCGCCAAAACTAAAGGTACGCGTTAAATCGCCTAAATCTAAATTGCGCATTTTTAAATCGGCATATAAACGCGGCGCCACACCAAGCGGGTCATTAATAATCAAATCATTCATGCTAATGCTGCCGTTAAACGCATTAAAGGTCATGGCGCCATCCATTTTTAGCTGCTTATTGGCGTAGGTTACCAGCGGAATTTGGCCAGAAATTTGGCCTTTCATCTCTGGCCAGCCCAGCGCTTTGCTAAATTCGTTTAAGGTAATAGGCACTAAATTCATGCGCAAATGCCACGCCCAGTTATCGCCCAAACGCACGGCAGAAACATCCGATAAACTTAAAGCGCCATCTAAAACCGGCAAATCTAACTTGGGCGTAGTAAGCGAAAAGCGATTGATTTCGGCTTTTAATTGAGTTTCGCGCAAGGGTAATTTAAGCAAATGGCCGCTTTTATAGGCTATTTGCAAGTTTTTTGGGTTGTCGTAATCCCATGGAATATGCGCATTAATATGACTAAACGCAAATTTTCCGTTTTTATCTTCAATGTTGGCATCGCGTAAATTAAGCTCAAAACTGGTTGGCGCAAAATTCTTAATTTCAAATTTCCAATCGGCCTTGCCAGAAACATCCATATTGCCAAAGGCCGATTTTTCCACCATCGGCTTTAAAAAAACCGCATACAACCCAGCAAAATCTACATCGTTGGCGTTAACTTTTACATCCTCTACAATTTTGGTTTTAATATTAATGGTGGCCGTGGCCTGCATTTTTCCCACTTCGTTCACCAATAAACTAGCATTTTGAATATTCAAAATATCTTGTTTAAAAATGCCATTAATTTCAAACGTATTGCCGGCTTTGCCAAAGTAAAATGGCTGCCAATACAATTCGCCAGCCGTCCAGCTAATTAAACCATTCCAAGCCCAAATATCTGAAGTAGTTGGCTTTTTTGCGGCCATTTTTATTTGACCAGTAAGCTTTTCACCCGCATGCAAGCCTGCTTCATCGCTAAAACTGGCGTTTGTAAAATCAATGTCTAAAGCAAAATCGGATGGGTAGCTGACAAAATTAACCGAAAAAGGCGCGCTAATTTGTTTGGATTTGAATTGCCCATTTAAGCATTGCGCTTGGCCGATTTTCTCGGTTAAAAATTGGCCGCACTTTAAATCAAAATGGGCGAATGCTTTTTCGCTGGTGGGTTTTAAATCGGCATTTAGTAACAATGTAGGCTGCGCGCCTTTTAAATCCACCTGAAACTGGGCGTTTTTAAGCTGGCCAACGGGTGCATCTACCTCGCCCACTGTGATTTGAATACTTGAAATGGCGTGAGCCGAGCAGGTGAAAAAATAAAACCACGCAAACGCAAAAATATAACGATGTGCGCTTAAATTAAGCAACTTATCCACCTGCCGTCATTCCCGCGCAGGCGGGAATCCAGACAATCCACAAACTTAACACCAGCTAAATTTAATAAGAAACTATTCACATCAGCCTAGACTAGATTCCCGCCTACGCGGGAATGACGAAATAAATTTAAGCAAGTTATATCTACTTAATATTGCGTTAAGCAGGAAAAACACCTGTAGAAAGGTAACGGTCGCCCCTATCGCACACTATAGAAACAATCACGGCGTCTTTCAGCTCTTTAGATAATTGCAATGCCGTATAAAGCCCGCCACCGCTGGAAATGCCAGCAAAGATGCCTTCTTCTGTGGCTAATTTTCGCGTCATATTTTCAGCATTTTTTTGGCTAACATAGCGCAATTCATCCACACGTTTTGCATCAAAAATCGTTGGCATATATTCAATTGGCCATTTGCGAATACCCGGGATTTGCGCACCATCTTCTGGCTGCACGCCAATAATTTGAATATTGGGATTTTGCTCTTTTAAATATCTTGAAACGCCCATAATGGTACCTGTGGTGCCCATGCTGGCCACAAAATGCGTGATTTTTCCTGCTGTATCGCGCCAAATTTCTGGGCCTGTGGTTTCATAGTGCGCTAACGGATTATCTTGGTTGCCAAATTGGTCTAAAACAATGCCTTCGCCTTCCGCTTGCATTTTCATCGCCACATCGCGCGCCAACTCCATACTGCCATCTTTAGGCGTTAATACTAGCTCGGCGCCATACGCTTTCATGCTTTGGCGGCGTTCTATACTTTGATTTTCTGGCATTACCAGCACCATTTTATAGCCGCGCATAGCGGCTACCATGGCTAAGGCAATGCCTGTATTGCCGCTAGTCGCCTCAATAAGCGTGTCGCCCGGTTTAATATCGCCGCGCGCTTCTGCCCGCATAATCATGCTATAGGCAGGCCTATCTTTTACAGAGCCAGCAGGGTTGTTGCCTTCTAATTTCAATAAAATCGTATTGCTGGGGTTAGGGTTTAAGCGCTGCAATTTTACCAGCGGCGTATTACCGACAAAATGGTCTAAGGTTTTGATATTCATATTATTGTTTCTTTTAAATGATTACTTTTTTGACTCAATTAAATACATGGCAGCAAAAGCCACTATTAAAAAAATAACAGGTCCTGCAAACACGCCGTAATAAATCATATAGGCAATGCCAGATTGCGTGCCTGCATGGGCAAATGCGTGCCAAAAGGTAAAATTATTAAATAAGCCGTACACAAATAGCGCGGCTAAAAATACGGCAAACGCTTGCAAGCCCCGTTTTAAGCCAATTTTCCAATGATTTAACATGCTTAGGCTTTTCTTAACGCTAGGTAAAGCGCCAGTGCTGCAAAGCCCAAAAATGAGATTAAGCCCAGTTGCGGCAAGGTTAAACCTAAAAATGTCCAATCAATCGCCGCGCAATCGCCTGTGCCGCGAAACAGCAATTTAAAGGCTTTTTGCAGCGGAAAATTATCAAACATATAATCAAAACCCACACCACAATCAGCAATCATACTTTCGCGATTGGCTTGCAAATACCAATGCCGAATCGCCACGCCAGCACCGCCCAGCGCGGTTAACACTTGTAAAGCCGTGAATATTTTATTTAAGATATTGGTTGGCGGAATAAATGCACTGATTAAAAAAAGCACACCCAAGCCCATAAAAACCATGCGCTGCGTAATGCACAAAGGGCACGGCTCTAATTTATAGGTAGTTTGAATCACCAAGGCCAGCGCCACAATGCCAAAACACAAGGTAAAGCCCAGCAAATAGCCGCGTTTACCGGCTAATAATGTGTGGAATATTTTTTGTAACATATGTGTTAACGCCTATAATTCGATTAATGAACAATTGTAATTGATAAAGCCGCATGACTGAACCCACAAACCACGCCGACCAGCAAAAATTACCCGCTAGTATCATGACAGTAAGCGAACTTAATCGTTTAGCGCGTGAGGTGTTAGAGCAATCTTTTCCGCTATTTTGGGTGTCTGGCGAAGTGTCAAATTTCACCCGCGCAGCCAGCGGGCATTGGTATTTTTCGCTTAAGGATACTAGCGCTCAAGTGAAATGCGTGATGTTTAAAGGCCGCAATAGCTATGTGGATTTTATACCGCGTGAAGGCGATAAAATTGAAGCCAGAGCAACGGTAACATTGTATGAAGCGCGTGGCGATTTTCAGCTAACAGTTGAGTTTGTGCAAAAAGCGGGTTTGGGTGCGCTGTTTGAGGCGTTTGAAAAACTTAAAGCCACACTGGCGCATGAAGGTTTATTTGATGCGGCGTTTAAAAAGCCAATTCCTACGCATCCGCACACCATTGGCGTTGTTACTTCGCCCGATGCGGCGGCTTTGCGCGATGTATTAACCACGCTTAAGCGCCGTAATTCCAATATAAAAGTCATTATTTATCCCACGCCCGTGCAAGGCAAGGGCGCGGCGGCATTGATTGCCAAGGCTATTCACAGCGCAAGCCAACGTGCCGAAGTAGACACGCTACTTATTTGCCGTGGCGGTGGCAGCATGGAAGATTTATGGCAATTTAATGAAGAAATAGTGGCGCGCGCGATTGACGATTGCCCTATTCCGACTATTAGCGGCGTTGGCCATGAAACCGATTTTACCATTTGCGATTTTGTAGCGGATATGCGCGCGGCAACGCCAACAGCGGCGGCAGAGCTAGCTTGTGCTGATATTAGAGTGTTGCAAAATCAGCTTATTAACTTGCAAAACAGGTTAAATAAGCAAATGCAATTTTTGCTGAATCAAACCAGCCAAAAGCTGGATTTTTTAGCGCGCAGACTGATTTCGC
>JAYWCF010000106.1:0-2144 GCA_043780715.1 Methylotenera sp.
TTTTACGGTAAATTTACTACAACGCGGCGATAACGATTTGCTGGTTAAGCACATTGCTAACCTAAGGAGTGTCGTTAGAAAAGTTAAAAATAAGCATTCTTTTATTATTCATGGCTGGGTGGTGTTGCCTGACCACTTTCATTGTGTGATTGAGCTGCCACCTGATGATTTGGGTTTCGCTTTGCGAATAAGGTTAATTAAATCTGAATTTTCTAAGGCAATTCCAAAAGTGGAATATCGCTCTGCCGTGCGCATTAAATGTGGCGAGCGGGGTGTTTGGCAAAGGCGATATTGGGAACATTTGATTAAAAATGAGGCCGATTACAAAGCGCATATGGATTATATACACATTATCCCAGTGAAGCATGGATTGGTAAAGCAGGATAAAGATTGGCCTTATTCCACATTTTACCTATTAGCTGAACGGGGAATTTACCCAGAAGATTGGGGTGGTGGTATGGAAAAAGAGTTGGCGTATGAAGATTGAAGAATTGGTACATAAGGCGCACTGTAGCGAGTGCGCCCTACGCGGGCTGTATGATTTGTTTTATGGTTAAAACAATGTATGTCTTAAAGATAAATCATAAGAAACAGTCATTCCAGCGGAGGCTGGAATCCAGTCAAGGTGAATCTTAAGCAATATTTATTCAATTCACTCATACTCAAATATTGTTTTTAAGTGCTTGATATTAGCACTGCTGTTACATTGGCTGAAATGTTGCAGGACTGGATATCAGCCTTCGCTGGTATGACGAAGTTGATAGTTTAAAGTTGATTTACGCAATGCTCGCAGATTATGTTGAAATAATGAAAAGCTGAATTTCTAACTGCTTGCCACCCAATCGCCCGATTTTCCGCCATGTTTTTCCAGCACCTTAATTTCACTCATCGTCATGCCGCGGTCTACCGCTTTGCACATATCATATATAGTCAATAAGCCCACGCTTACGGCGGTTAAGGCTTCCATTTCAACGCCGGTTTGGCCTGTGGTTTCGCAAGTGGCGGTGCAGCTAATGCTATTCTGTGAGGCGTTAACCTCAAACATAACCGCCACGCGCGTTAAGGCAATTGGGTGGCATAGCGGGATTAAATCGGCCGTTTTTTTGCTGGCTTGAATGGCGGCAATACGCGCGATGCCCAGCACATCGCCTTTTTTGGCATCGCCTTGCTGAATCTGCGCCAAGGTGCTGGCTAGCATGCTAATTTTGCCAGTAGCAATCGCCACGCGGCGCGTCATCGCTTTATCGCCCACGTCAACCATATGCGCTTGTCCGCTGTTATCAAAGTGCGTAAGGTTTTGTTTTGGGTCGGTCATAGGGTTCTCTAGGTTACTGTCAAGGATTTAATATTATGTTTAAATTTTGGCATGAACTTAGCCATTAAAGGCATTATCATAACAATGATGAAGTTAAAGTTATCACTTATTACACAAAGTATTGCCGCTGCCATGCTTTTGCTGGCGCAAACCGTTTATGCCGATGCCGCAACGCCGCCAGCTATTTCGGGCAAGCCATATAACAATGGTACGCTTAATACCAATATTCCTGCCGATGAAATTAATTTGCCAGATTTGGGTGATATTGCGCAAACCGTTTTAAGCCCGCAAGATGAGCTGCGCATTGCAGAACAAATTTTGCGCGAAGTGGCTGATAGTGATGAAGTACTGCAAGATGCCGAAGTGACCGATTATATTCAGGCCGTTGGGCAAAAATTGGCGGCTAGCGGACCAGATAAACGCCAAAACTTTCATTTTTTTGCAGTAAAAGATAACAGCATTAACGCCTTTGCCATGCCAGGCGGTGTGATTGGCGTGCATACCGGCTTAATTTTAGCGGCGAATAGTGAATCGGAAATGGCGGGGGTGTTAGGTCATGAAATTGGTCATGTTACCCAGCGCCATTTGGCGCGCATGCTGGCTTCGCAAAAATACGATACCTTTAAAAATATTGCCGGTATCGCTTTGGCTTTATTGGTGGCGCGCTCTAATCCGCAACTTGCTACTGGCGCTTTAACCGCATCTAGCGCGGCAGGTGTGCAACGCCAGCTAGATTACACACGCGAACATGAGCGTGAAGCGGACAGGGTTGGCTTAACCATATTGGATGCGGCAGGCTTTGATGTGCGCGGCATGCCGGCTTTTTTTA
>JAYWCF010000107.1:0-2140 GCA_043780715.1 Methylotenera sp.
GCTATATTTAGTGCGCTTGCTGTTCTGCTTGTTTGCAGAAGATACTACTATTTTTGAAAAACGTTTGCTGCAAGATTACATAGAAACCAAGACCAGCGCCGATGGCAGCGATTTAGCGCATCATCTCAGCAGCTTATTTTATGTGCTTAACACGCCCAGCAATAAGCGCCTAAACAATTTGGATGAAAGCCTGGCCGCTTTCCCCTACATCAACGGCAAACTGTTTGAGGAGCCATTACCACCCGCCCAGTTTGATAGCAAAATGCGCGAAGCCCTATTAGATTTATGCGCGTTGGACTGGAGCATTATCTCTCCTGCTATCTTCGGTAGCTTGTTTCAAAGCATTATGGATGCGGATGCGCGGCGCAATTTGGGCGCGCATTACACATCAGAAGAAAACATTTTAAAGCTGATTAAACCGCTGTTTTTAGATGCACTGTGGGCGGAGTTTGAAAAAGTAAAAAGCAACAAAACGCGTCTTTTAGATTTTCACAAAAAGCTGCGCAGCTTAACGTTTTTTGACCCTGCCTGTGGCTGTGGCAACTTTTTAGTGATTACCTACCGTGAGTTACGTTTGCTGGAGCTAGCCGTTTTGCGCGCATCGCATAGTAGCGGCCAGCAAGTGTTAGACGTGCAAAGCCTAATTTGTGTAGATGTAGACCAGTTTTACGGCATTGAGATAGAAGAATTCCCCGCCCAAATCGCCCAAGTGGCGCTGTGGCTAACCGATCACCAAATGAACATGAAAGTATCGCAAGAATTTGGCAGCTATTTTGCGCGCATACCGTTAAAAGCCACGCCGCATATTGTGTGCGACAACGCCTTAACGCTGGATTGGGCGCAGATTTTAGCGCCACAAAAATGCAGTTATATTTTGGGTAATCCGCCGTTTTTGGGTAAAAGCAATCAATCTGCCGCGCAAAAAAGTGATATGCAACTGGTTTGTGGCGATATTAAAAATGCCGGTTTGTTAGATTTTGTAGCCGCTTGGTATGTAAAAGCAGCACGCTATATTTCAAGCCCCGTTCCCCCTGAGCTTGTCGAAGGGCATTTAAGCGTTCATGGTTCGACAGGCTCACCACGAACGGAGTTAAATATTAAATGCGCCTTTGTTTCCACCAACAGCATTACGCAGGGCGAGCAAGTGGGCGTTTTGTGGTCTTGGATGTTGGCGCAAGGTATCAAAATTCATTTTGCACACCGCACATTTAGTTGGAATAATGAGGCGCGCGGCAAAGCCGCTGTGCATTGTGTGATTATTGGCTTTGGTTTGCACGATGTGGCCGATAAAATCATTTATGAATATGTTGATATTAAGGGCGAACCGCATGCGATTAGCGCGAATAATATCAATCCATATTTAGCGGATGCCCCAAATTTAGTTATCATGCCGCGAACAAATCCTGTTTGCAGAGTATCGCCAATGGTGAATGGTAGTAAGCCAACAGATGGCGGTAATTTGATTTTATCTGAACAGGAAAAATCGGAGTTAATAGCTAAAGAACCGCAAGCGGAGCAGTGGATTAAACCATTTGCGATGGGTGATGAATTTATAAATGGCATTGCACGTTATTGTTTGTGGCTAGTTGATTGCCCACCGCAAACTTTGCGTACCATGCCAGAAGTGCTTAAGCGTGTAGAAGCAGTGAAATCCATGCGCTTAGCTAGTACAAAAGCACCAACTAGAGAAATGGCAAATATGCCAACTTTGTTTGCTGAAATTCGCCAGCCTAAAACGAATTACCTTGCTTTGCCTAGAGTTTCTTCTGAAAGGCGCGTGTATATTCCTATTGCTTATGCCAGCAACGAATTGATTGCAGGCGATAAGTTGCAAACTATTCCTAATGCAACTTTGCACGAATTTGGTGTGATTACCAGCACGATGCATATGGCTTGGATGCGCACGACAGCAGGAAGATTGGAAAGTCGCTATCAATATTCTGCAAAGATTACTTATAACAACTTCCCGTGGCCTGTCATTGCGAGCCTAAGTGAAGCTTGGGCAAAGCAATCTACTGCCCCAAATACTGGATTGCCACGTCGCCCAATCACTTCAGAACCTAGGGCTCCTCGCAATGACAAACATGTTGTGATGATTGAGGCGTGCGCGCAAGCGGTGCTAGATGCGCGCGCTGTGCAT
>JAYWCF010000108.1:0-2133 GCA_043780715.1 Methylotenera sp.
GCATTTCCATCAATGGTATCGCAAGCAAATGGAACCACACTTACCACATCACGAAAGACAGTAAATCAATGAAAATTAGCGACTTGTGAAGCTACCCAACTTAGGCAGCTTATGGATGCTGGTCGCCGCGCTTGGCTTTGCGATTATGGGCGCATTGGTTAAAGTGGGTTCGGCAAAATTTAGCAGTGCAGAGCTGGTTTTTTATCGCTCACTTTTTGGCTTGATGGCTATTTACGTTTATATTTTTGCCAAAAAACTACCACTCGCCACGCCAGTTATGGGCAAGCAAATGTCGCGCGGTTTAGTCGGCTTTGCATCATTAGTTTTATTCTTTTACGCCATTGCACATTTACCTTTGGCAACCGCTGTCACGCTTAATTACACATCAGCTTTATTTTTGGCTTTATTAATGCCATTAATGCTGCACGAAAAACCCAAGCCCATTTTGTACGCCATGATTTTATTAGGCTTTATAGGCGTTGTGCTTTTGCTAAAACCCAATTTTGCCAAACAAGATTTATTGGCAGGTGCTATTGGCTTGCTTTCTGGCTTAGGCGCCGCATTTGCCTATGCGCATGTTAAACAATTGGGCAATTTGGGCGAACCAGATTGGCGCACGGTTTTCTATTTCACATTAATTTCGACTATTGCCAGTGGCGTTTGGATGCTACTGCAAACATTCACGGCGCTTGCATGGCAAGATATGCCAACATTATTGGGCTTGGGTATTTCGGCCACCATTGCACAACTAGCCATGACGCGCGCTTACCGCACAGGAAAAACGTTGACCGTGGCTAGCCTAGCTTATACCACAGTGATATTTGCCAGCTTGTTTGGGGTGCTTTTTTGGCAAGAAACATTATCTTTATCAGAATACTTGGCCATTGGCATTATTATTTTCAGCGGTATTGTTAGCGCAAAAAATACTAACAATGCCAAAAAATAATCGGCAATAAACATTTGTTAAGTTACTAGACTTTTAATTTAATTAGCAGTAATGTTAAAAACTTACCCCATAAAGTATTTGATTAACTTTAGCGATTATCCAATTGATTAAATTAAAAAATATTTTTCTACTTAGTGTTTCAAGTGTTTTATTAACGGCTTGTTTAGGTGGCACTATTGCGCAGCAAATTGTCCGATCAATCGCCACTAGCGTGGCAGATAATGCTGTTGCAACCGCGTTAGATGTGCAAGAAATTGAGCCCATTAACCAATTTGACCGCAAACCAAAAAGTTTTATTTTAAAAGATACCGCGCCAGATCCTTACCAAATTGCTTTTGCCAATGCGCGTTTTGAGCAAGTAAAGCCGATTGCAGAGCCACTACCAGAACAATTAACTGAAATTGAAACGCCTGTAGCCGTAGCAATAAGCAGCCAATTAGTGCGTGTTGAGCTTTTTAATTTATTGATTGGCGCAGAAAAAGATGCGGTTTATGCAAAAGCACAATTAATGGGCGCTACCGCATTACCTAAACCGCGCGAATGGAAAATGTGGCAAGTGGCCACCGGAATGATTACCACAGAGCAAACTGCAAAAAATTCAGCTCAAAACAAATCCAAGGTTGTACAAAATCAACAACTGATTACTTTTTTAATACCGCCAGAATTTGGCAAACTTCCCAGTGGCAGCGTAACAATGGTAGAACTTGCGACATTAGGCGAACTCAATATTGCGCGTTACAAAGCAAACTAAAAAAGTTTAATGCCTTAAAGTTAGACAGTTAATTTAAGGCATTAAATTTAGGGATTTAAATTTAGAGCTTTAAATTTAACGCATTGAATCAAGGATCAATCAATCCACTACGCATGGCAATCAGCGCAATTTCGGCAGAATTATTGGCGTTTAATTTTTGCTTAATATTGTATAAATGCGTGCCAACTGTGCGTGGGCTTAAAAATAGCGTTTCGGCAATTTCATTAGTGGTTTTGCCTTTAGCCAGCGACATAAACACTTCAAACTCGCGCTCACTTAATACATCGACTGGGTTTTGCTCACCCGATAACTGCTGAATCGCCATTTGCTGGGCAATGCTTGCCTCAATATATTTTTTGCCACTAGCCACGGTACGAATCGCTTTAATCAGCTCCTCAGCCGCGCTACGCTTAGTTAAATAGCCCATGGCACCTGC
>JAYWCF010000109.1:0-2115 GCA_043780715.1 Methylotenera sp.
AATTGTAACGTAGGTGATAGCTTGACAATGCATATTGATTTTCCGCAATGTTGGGATGGTAAAAACTTAGATTCACCAGACCATAAAAGCCATATGGCCGCACGCGAGTTTATCAGTCACACCTCTATTGAGATGCGTTGCCCTAGCAGTCATCCCGTTAGAATTCCTCTCATTACATTTAATGTAAATTTTAGCAATACTAAAGCCAACCAAATGCGTAATTGGAGATTGGCTAGTGATAATTATAGCAGCACTACAGCAGGCGGCTACTCAGCTCATGCCGATTGGGTAAACGGCTGGGATGAGCAGTTATTAAGTGTAATCGTGAAAGACTGTCTACAATCTAGGGGTGATTGCCATGCGCATTTAGCTGGCGGTGGCAAAAAAATGTTTTAGATTGGAATATGTTTTCCCAATAAAAAAACCAGATTTTAAATCTGGTTTTTTGTATCTAATTTGCGCTTGAAGTTTTATTGCAAACTTCTTACAATCGCCGCGCCGCATACACTCATTAGGGTTTGCGGGAATAAACCAAACGCCAGCAAGGCAAGCGCGTTAATGCTTAACACGAGTTGCATATCCATAGGAGCATCAAAAGGTGCATAAAAGGGTGTATTAAAAGCTGCAGTCTCTTTCGGCGCATCAAAATACATTAGCTTAACGATGCGTAGATAATAAAAAGCACCAACTGCGGCCATTAGCACCGCAAATACCACCGCCCAACCAAACCCCGCTTGCCAGGCCGCTTGCAGCACGGTAAATTTAGCCCAAAAGCCTATTGTGGGCGGTATGCCAGCCATGCTAAACATGGTGATTAGCATCATAAAAGCGGCTAATTTGCTGCGCTGATTTAGTCCTTTCAAATCATCCAATGTATCGGCTTCAAAGCCCTTGCGGCTTAGTAGCAAAATCATGCCAAACCCAGCCAAGGTCATCAACACATAAGCAGTGATGTAAAACATGCTTGAGGCATAGCCGTTTAAATTACCGCTCATTAAGCCAAACAACAAAAAACCAATGTGCGAAATAGTCGAGTAAGCCAACATGCGCTTTAAGTTGCTTTGCGCGATGGCCGTAATATTGCCGATAGCGATTGAAAGCACTGCCATAATCAGCAGCATGTTTTGCCATTCGCCTGTGAGTGGCTGCAGACCCTGCGCAAGCAAGCGTATGGCAATGGCAAACGCAGCAAATTTTGGTACAGAACCTATCAACATCGTAATGCTGGTCGGCGCGCCTTGATACACGTCTGGCACCCACATTTGAAACGGCACAGCGCCAAATTTAAACGCCAAACCCGCCACAATAAACACCAAACCCAAAATCAGCACCGGATTTTTAAGCCCTTGCACATCACCTAATGCGCCTTGCAGCGCAGCTGCAATTTCAGAAATATTTAAGCTGCCTGTCATGCCGTAAATCATGCTCATACCGTATAACATCATGCCCGAGGCTAGCGCACCCAGCACAAAGTACTTCATGGCAGCTTCGGACGATTTTGCATTGTCGCGATCAAGCGCGACTAGCGAATACAAGCACAACGACAGCAGCTCTAAACCCATGTAAATGGTCAGCATGCTTTGACCAGACACCATAATCATCATGCCCAGCACCGCAAACAGCACAAGCGCATAATATTCACCGCGAAACATGCCGCGCAGCTGCATATAATGGCGCGTATAAACAAACATCATAGCCGTGCCAAGATAAATCATTAATTTAAGCACATCGCTCAAAGTATCATCCACAAACAAGCCTGAAAACGCGAAGCCAACCGCTGGCGTATGCATGCCGACAGTGAAAAAAGCAGCCACCAATAAAGTCAATTGCGCCAAGACATAAATTGCGATGCTGTCTTTGGAAACTAAGCCTGTGAGCAAAATAAGCATGGTCATGGTAAGCACAACTAGCTCGGGCAGTGCGGTAATTACGTCGATTTGAATGTTTTGCATATTTAACTACTTGCCTAACTTAAAGCCCTGTCGCCGCTGGAATTTTACTAACCGCCATGTGACTTAACCATTGCATGGCACTTATATGCGTAAAATTGGTGAGCAATTTTGGATAAACACCCAAACCAATTACCATTAGCGCCAATATAGCTAAAATTAAAAA
>JAYWCF010000110.1:0-2113 GCA_043780715.1 Methylotenera sp.
TAGATAGTTTGGTGCATTTGCCATTGGTGTTGCCGCCAGTGGTGCCTGGCTTTTTGCTGCTTTTATTGCTGGGCAATCAAGGGCTTATTGGCAAGCATCTGCATACCTATTTTGGCTTTAGCCTTGCCTTTACGTGGATGGGCGCGGTGGTAGCATCTGCCGTCATGGCGTTTCCATTAATGGTGCGCTCTACCCGTTTAGCCATCTCGCAAGTGGACCGCAACTTAGAAATTGCCGCGCAATCGCTTGGTGCGCATCCGCTTAAAGTATTTTTTACCATCACTTTGCCGCTGGCCATGCCGGGGGTTATCACAGGCTTAATATTAGCGTTTAGCCGCAGCTTGGGTGAATTTGGCGCGACCATTACGTTTGTTGGTAATATTGAAAACGAAACGCGCACGCTGCCATTGGCCATTTATAGTTATACGCAAATCCCTAATGGCGATTGGCCGGCTATGCGATTGGTTATTTTAAGCATGATCTTAGCGCTGGGCGCCTTAATGTTAAGCGACCGCTTAGAGCGCAAAGCCAACCAGAAAATTGGGCGCCAGCCGCATGATTAAAATTGAAGCTAAGCTACAACGCAAACACTTCAATTTTGATGTGTCATTACAAATTGATAAGCGGGTAACGGCCATATTTGGCCCTTCTGGTTCTGGTAAAAGCACATTATTAAGCCTAATTGCAGGCATTACCCAGCCCAATAGCGGCCGTATTTTTATTGATGATGAATGTGTGTTTGATAGCTATTCTGACATCAACAAACCCATTCACCAACGCAGAGTGGGCTTGGTGTTTCAAGATGGTCGACTGTTTCCACATATGTCGGTTGAGCAAAATTTAAACTATGCATTTAAATTAAACGCTCATCAAAAACAGCTGATTCAGCCTGCCGAAATCATGCAATTATTGGCCTTAGAGTCGCTTAAAAAACAGCAACCCCATCAATTATCTGGCGGCGAAAAACAACGTGTGGCACTTGGTCGCGCGTTATTAAGCTCACCCAAATTACTGATGCTTGATGAACCTCTGGCTTCACTTGATGAAAAATTAAAGCAGCAAATTTTGCCGTATTTAAAATTAGTGGCTGAAAACATTAATATACCGATGCTGTATGTAAGCCACAGCATGGATGAGATTTTGCAATTAACCAGCGATATTATTTATATTGAAAACGGTGCAATAGTTTCAACCAATCAGGCCTAATCATCATGATTTAGTCATTTGATTGCCAAACTGACGCCTATCTAACAGCAAGCTGTTGCCCTGCACTTTTTTGGCTTCTTTTTTTGCGCGACTCATGGCGCCAGAAACTTCGTGATGACTATTAAAATATTCCGGAATCACATTGACAGCGCCAATCGACATGCTGCCAAAGGGGAAAAAGTTTTTATTGCCCAGCCTATCTTCCACATTAATACCACCCAATTTCACGTCTTTGCTATCATAAAAATCGGGTATCACTTTTGTGATGGTATCTAAGGCATTCTTACACAGCGTTTCCCAATTGTCAGATTGAAACAATAAAATAAAATCATCACCGCCAATATGGCCGATAAAATCTTGTTCGTTTATTGCCACTGTGCTTAATAAGTGACCTATAAACTGAATAAGCTCATCACCGCGCCGGTAACCATAAGCATCGTTAAACGGTTTAAAATTATCCAAATCGCAATAACAAGCCACAAATGGTTTGGCGTTTTCCAACAAACGATCAATATGCGCATTAATTGGCACATTGCCAGGCAAAAGCGTTAACGGGTTGGCATAGCGCGCCGCATGAATTTGCATATTAGTCACTTCGCGCAATAAAGTATGGCCGTTACCTGTGCCTATATATTCGTCTTTTTCATTAATGATAATAAATCCGTTAAGCAAGTATTGCGGATCCGCACTCACAATCAACTCGCTTAAGGCATTGATTGTCATACTTTTTTTAACGATTAACGGTGTTTCATCCATGTATTGGGTACACGATTTTTTACCATGCAGCTCACGCTGATATGGCCTTGCAAATCGGTCAATCGTGTCATATCGGCTTATTAAGCCTACTGGCGTTTTGCCGTTCACAACGGGAATTGAGCTTAATTTTTCATCTTGTTCAAACAATTGG
>JAYWCF010000111.1:0-2110 GCA_043780715.1 Methylotenera sp.
TTAGTATCGCATGCAAATTTTGAGCAAATAAAAAAAATCAAACCAAACGTGCAATATGCACAGTTAAGTGCGGGTCACTTGGTACTTCAAACGCAACCAAAACTAGCAGCAAAATTAATCCAAGATTTTATTGAAGAAATAATGAGTTAACTTCTGTATTGTCCTTCTGAGCATAGCGAAAAATCTAGATTTTAACGAGTAAAGAACTGGACTCTTCACTTTGCTCAAAATAACAATTTAAAGCCAATCCCAATCAATGCGTTTTTTATGGGGTGCATTTTTCATCAGATAATCCCATAAACGCGGTGGAATTAAGCGCATCAATCTTGCAATCACGCCCATTTGCCAAGGGATAATTTTAAAGCGTGCTTTGGCTGCAACCGCCTTAACAAATTTATCTGCAAAGTCATCGGCATCCATCAAAAATGGCATTTTGTATTGGTTAAGCTCGGTCATTGGCGTGCGAATATAACCTGGTGCGATGGTACTAACTGCAATATTAAAATGTTGCATCTCGGCACGCAAGCTTTCGCAATAGCTAATCACTGCGGCTTTGCTAGCACTGTAAGCGCCGCTGCCAGGGATGCCGCGGATGCCTGCCACACTAGCAATGCCCACTAAATGGCTTGGCCTTGTTTTATCGATTTCTTGGGCAGCTTTCATGGCGGCAATAAATGGTTGAAAAGTATTCACCATGCCCATCACATTAATATCAAAAATGGCTTGAATGGCTTTAATATCATCTTTATGTTCTGTTAGCGTGCCACGGCTGACGCCAGCATTAGCAATCACTGTATTTGGCGTGCCATGTTGTCGCATAAAATCTTGCGCGGCAGTTTGTAAAGCCGAGCTATCGCGCACATCTAGCGCATAAATAGCGCAAGTGATTTTGTACTGATTTTGTAGCTCTGTGGCAAGTTTTTGTAAGTGCTCACTTCGCCGGGCAACCAAGCCTATTGTAGATTGTGTATTAGCGTAGCGTTTAGCATATTCGTGCGCGATTGCATTGCCAATGCCACTAGAAGCGCCTGTAATAAAGATGTTCATTTGCAAAAGTATAACGCAAATTAATGATGCCCAAAAAGAAACCCGCTAGTTTTATTTAGCGGGTTTGCATGTGGTTTACTTGTTGGTGGGTACTATTTTTTTCGGCAAAACTTTAACTGCGGATTTTACTGTAGGCTTAACAGCAGTTTTTGCCGTACTTACTTTTTTGCGGCTGTGGCCTTGTCGGTGCGTACATTGCCAATAATGTAATCAGCCACTTTTAGCGCTTGCTCGTTACCGCCCGCTTGCGTGGCAGAGGTAATATATTTGCCATCAATCACCAAGCTTGGTACGCCAGTTGCGCCAGAAGCGCGGAAAATTTGCGCAGCACGATTAAGGTTGGTGTTAGTAGAGAACGATTTAAACGCTTGCTCTACCTTTAATTTATCTAAGCCACTTTGCGCCGTTACCCAAGCAATAGCTGCCGCTTCGTCAGTTGGGTTAAGCGTTTTGGTTTTGTGAACAGCTTCAAACAATTTAGTATGTAGCTTATCGCCCACGCCTAATGTTTCCATTGCGTAAAACGCTTTGGCCATTGGCGCCCAGCTGGCGTTTGGCAAGCCTGGCATGCGTTTAAAATAAACATCCGCAGGCAATTTTTTTACCCAAGCATTTAGTGGCTCTTCCATGTGGTAGCAATGTGGGCAGCCATACCAAAAAATCTCCATTACCTCAATTTTGGCTGGCGTTTCGGTAGAAATTGGCTGTGCAACGGCTTCAAAATCGGTGCCGATTTTTGGCGCATCGGCATAAGCGGCCGACATTGCTAAGTTGCTTAGGGTAAAAAGTAAAACGGCTAGACCTTTTTTAATACTGGTTTTCATTATTTAATTCCTATTTCTTTTGTAAAAATAAAATTTGCAACAGTGCAATTTACGGCTATTAACGTAGCTAGACTATAAAAGATGACAATTAATTCCAGCTAGCTCAAATTAGTATGTTGGCATTTACTGTGGTTTGGTTTCGGTATGCACTTTAATCAAATCTGCATTAAAGCCGCTGGTAGTCAGCTCGCTGCGCACTTTATTAATTTGATCAACATCGTTTAATGGCCCAACGCGTA
>JAYWCF010000112.1:0-2108 GCA_043780715.1 Methylotenera sp.
GCTGCGCTTACGCCAGATTTCTCAGCCCCAGCAATGGGGTGACCGCCCACAAATTGCTGAAATTGCTCACCTAAAATTTCGCGCGCAATTTCTAAAACATCGCCTTTGGTGCTACCCGCATCGGTTATCAGCGTTTGCGCTTGTAAATGCGGTTTTATGCTTATTAAAATGGCTTTAGTTTGCGCAACGGGCACCGCAATTAGTATCATGTCAGCACCGCTGCAAGCCTTATGGATATTGGCGTCTGAAGCATCGCTTAAACTGTCAATTACACCTAATTCTAGCGCTTTTTCTAACATGGAATAATTGCGCCCAACGCCCACAATATGCGTCACAAAACTAGCTTTTTTTAAAGCCAAAGCGACAGAGCCGCCAATTAAACCAACCCCAAAAATGACTAATTTATTCAAAACAAACGCTTTTATGCAAAAACCAAATTATAACATTTTTAGGATGCACTTATATTTTAAGCGCATGTCCATTCGCCATTAATCAGTTTTTCTTGTGGCTTAAATGCTTGTTTATAAGCCATTTTTTGGCTATCGGCTATCCAATAACCTAAGTAAAAGTAGGGCAGATCAAGCATTTTTGTCCATTCAATAAGCCACATGATGGAATATGTACCAAAACTGGTTTTGGTTTCACTAGCATTAAAACCAGCTTTAAAAGTGGTATCGTAAAACGTGTAAACAGCCGATACGCCATCGTTAACCACATCAATCACACTAACGATTTTAACTTGGTTGTTGACGTCGCTAAATTCAATCATCAGGCTTTCTACATTGCTTTGGCACAAAAAGTGGCGATATTCATCAGCCTCGTTTTGAATTTGTGCGGTACGGTGCGCTTCGGCTTGTTTTTTTAAATTGTCATCGGGGTGGCGCGCGGCTTGGTAAGCGGTGTACAGCGCAAAATGGCTGTCAAGATAACAAAGCGGCATCACGCGTGCGGTTAAGCCAACATGCTGTTTATAAGCGCGTTTTTGGCTTCGATTGGGTTTAAAATCGTGCAACACAACGCGCACCGCAATACAGGCGTTACAATTTTCGCAATGCGGCCTGTAAGCAAACTTACCACTACGCCTAAAGCCTTGTTGAATAAGGCCGCTGTAGATATTGGCATCCACCAAATGATGCGGCGTGACGATTAAACTTTGTGCGAGTATTTTGGGCAAATAACCGCAGGCGTACGGCGTAGTGACGTAAAATTGTAGCTTATGAAGGTGTGGCTCAGAGGCTAATGTCATTACAAAATTATAAACCTAAATTTGTAAGAGCGACGACCTCGTCGCGATTATCTACACCATTTATCGCGACGAGGTCGTCGCTCCTACAATAAGGCCTGTAATTTTTTTACAAAATCATCACGCGCAATCTCACGCCCACCAAGGCTAGCCAATAATGGCGTTTTCATTTGACAATCAATAAGGCCAATTTGTTGATTAATAAGGTAATTAACCAATTTTACAAAAGCGACTTTGCTCGCGTCAGTCACCGTGTAAAACATGCTTTCACCATAAAACATGCGGCCAATTTTAATGCCATAACAACCACCAACTAATTGACCATTTTGCCAAGATTCGGCGCAAACTGCGTAGCCAAGTGCGTGCAGTTCGCAGTAGGCGGCAATCATTTCATCGGTAATCCAAGTGCCGAGTTGATTGTTTCTGGGTATTTTGCTGCACGCAGTAATTACCGCTGCAAAGCTAGTATTAATGCGGGTTTCAAAGGCATTGCTGTTGATGGTTTTTTTAAGTGAGTTTGATATTTTTAGCTCGGCAGGATACAACACCATGCGCGGATTTGGGCTAAACCACATAATAGGATCGCCCGCGTTAAACCACGGAAAAATACCTTGCTTATAGGCACTTAACAGCCGCGCGGCAGATAAATCGCCGCCAATCGCGATTAATCCGTCTGGGTCGCTAAGTGCTTGATTCAGTGATGGAAAATCGCAATCGCCGTCAATTGCCGCCACGCGACCTGTGGTGAGTTGGTAATAACCGCTACTCAATCTTAATTCCGTAGCCTAGATCAACATCCACAAAGCCATGCCAGCCATCAGCAAATCTTCGATAATCGTGACCGTGGTCATGGGTAAATTAAAAC
>JAYWCF010000113.1:0-2107 GCA_043780715.1 Methylotenera sp.
AGCTCTGAAATAGAAAACATTATCACCACGCATGATGAGCTGTTTGCTTATGAGCAAAGTGGTTCATCATCTGCAGCCGCCAAAGAAGTACAGCATTACATAGCTGCTTTACGCGTGGGTTATCACGATGTATTAGAATCTGGCTTAATTCGCTTAGGTACGATTTTGCGTGTGCAAGAAGAAGTAGAGCAAAACAATGCTGGCTTGCGCAAGCTGCCAGGTACCGTGCTGAAAAACCAAACCACAGGTGCAGTGGTGTACGAGCCGCCGCAAGATGCCGTGCTGATTGAAAAGCTAATGACAGAATTGGTGGAGTTTATTCATGCAGGTAATGGGCAAAAGGATGAACTAGACCCATTACTGCGCATGGCCGTTGCGCACCATCAATTTGAAAGCATACATCCGTTTTATGACGGTAATGGGCGCACAGGGCGCATATTGAATTTACTCATGTTACAGCGTGAAGGTTTGTTAGATTTACCTGTGCTGTATTTAAGCCGCTATATCACATCCACCAAAAGCCAATATTATCAATTGCTACAATCTACCCGTGAAACAGGCGATTGGGTAGATTGGTGCGTGTATATGGTGAAGGGCGTGGCGATGACTGCAAAGAGCGAAGTTAAGCTGGTAAAAACGCTGCGTGATTTGATGCAGGTTACTAAACACCGCTTACGCAATGAGTTGCCTAAAATTTATAGCCAAGAATTACTCAATAATTTATTCCGTTACCCTTATACCAAGATTGAGTTTTTAGAGAAAGATTTAGGTGTTTCACGCATTACCGCAGCTAAACATTTAGATGCATTAGCTGCCAATGGTTTTGTGGAAAAGAGAAAAATTGGCCGCAAGAATTTTTATATTAATCACCCATTATTTGCGCTGCTCACGCAAATTACGCTAGAAGAATAATGCTGATGAATGAATCCGAAACCCGCGCAGAACTAATCGACCCCGCCCTTAAAGCCGCTGGCTGGGGTGTGGTGGAAGGTAGCCGCATTATGCGTGAATACCAAATTACGCAAGGGCGTTTGCAAGGCGCAGGGCAAAAAACTAAACCAGAAATTGCCGATTATGTGTTGGTTTACCAAAACCGTAAACTAGCGGCAATAGAGGCAAAACGTGCAGCATTGCATTACACCGAAGGCTTAGCGCAGGCCAAAGCCTATGCAACCAAGTTGGAAACGCGTTTTACCTATGCCACTAACGGCAAGCAGATTTATGCGGTGGATATGCAAACTGGGCATGAGCAAGATGTGTTGCGGTTCCCCAGCCCAGATGAATTGTGGAACCAAACTTTTGCCGAGGCAAACCAGTGGCGCGACAGATTTAACAGCGTGCCATTTGAAGATGTAGGCGGCACAAAAGGCGCGCGGTATTATCAAGAAAATGCGATTAACCATGTGCTGGAGGCGTTGGCAGACGGCCAGCAGCGTATATTGCTGACATTGGCGACAGGTACAGGTAAAACGTTTATTGCTTTTCAAATTGCTTGGAAGTTATTTCAAAGCCGCTGGAATTTAAGTCGCGAGCCTACTCGCAGGCCAAGAGTGTTGTTTTTGGCTGATCGCAATATCTTGGCGAATCAAGCTTACAACGCTTTCTCAGCTTTCGCAGAAGATGCCTTAATGCGCATTAAGCCTGATGAAATAAGCAAAAAAGGCCGTGTGCCTAAAAACGGTAGTATTTTCTTTACCATTTTTCAAACCTTTATGAGTGGTAAAGACGCAGACGGCCGGCCAGCGCCGAATTTTGGCGAATATCCACCAGACTTTTTTGATTTAATTATTATTGATGAGTGTCACCGTGGTGGCGCCAATGATGAAAGTAATTGGCGCGGTATTTTGGAGCATTTTGCGTCCGCTGTGCAACTGGGCTTAACCGCTACGCCAAAGCGTAAAGACAACGCAGATACTTACGCTTATTTTGGTGAGCCTGTGTATAGCTACTCACTTAAAGAAGGCATTAACGATGGGTTTTTAACGCCATTTAAAGTAAAGCAGATTGCGACTACTTTGGATGAGTATGTTTATACCGCTGATGATTATTTGGTGGAAGGCGATATTGAAGAAGGTAAGCGTTACCTTGAAGCAGATTTTAACCGCAT
>JAYWCF010000114.1:0-6045 GCA_043780715.1 Methylotenera sp.
GTTTCAGTATTAATCATAGACGGCACCCAATAGGCGGAGCGATTCATTATCCCGCCATTACAAGTGCTATTGCCAACAGCCCCAAAGGTATTTAAATCACTTTTATAATTAACAGAGGTGTTACCAAAAAATGTGTGGTGATGAGCTGCACCTTGTTGGTTAGGATATACTAATGGATCATCATTACTCATATGACTGTAAGCACAAGTAACACGAAACTCTCCGCCACTATCAGGAGCAACCTCAGTTGTCGTTTGATATCTTAAGCTATTAAAGCCAACAGCTGGCACCATGTTTTTACTAATATCCACCGTTGGCATTAAGCCAACTTGTATTAAATTAGAAGATGTACTAGTAGTTGTGGTTGTTGTAGTTGGTGCTGGGCTTGCGGTTGCCACTTGAACAGGTGGTACGTCAGCTGTAGTTGTCGGTACAGTTGGGGCTGACGTTGTTGTGGTGGTGGTTGGTACAGTAGCTGTAGGTGCAGTTGTGGTTGGCGTTGTAGGTGAAGTTACAAGTGTGTTAGAAGGTTTTTTTGAAAAGCCTAAAACAGTGACGTTTCTTCCACCAGACAAAAATGATGTGTTGCTAATTGTGCTAGTACCTAAAATGCCAGTTCTGTTTGCTGTTAATGTGTTTGTAGCGCTCGTTCTGATTAACTTAGCCGCATTTGTGTTGGTTTTAAATAAGCTGGTTGCTGTGGTTGGCGTAGAGCTCGTTATGCTTGATTTAAAAAACTGAGAGAAAAACGCACCTACATTTTGATTGCTTGCCACGTTAATGGGGCTATTTTTTACAATTGGGCCTACTGTGCATAAATCTTTTGTTTGTAACGCATTAACCATTTCATTGCGCGTTACTTTAGTAAAACTTTCCACTGGCGGACGGTCGGAGTATTGAATAACTCCTCTGCTGTCACGCCATTTATAAATTTCTGCATGCGCTGGATAGCTAACAGCTATTAAGGCGAATAGCGGTACTGTTAAAATTAGCGCTGGTGTGCGAATAATTGAGTTTAACATTTTGGTACTCCTACTATCTTTTTAGTGAGATTACATTCTAGATGCGATTTATTCGCTAAGTCAATGAATTGAAAATAAATAATCTAAGGATACTATTGTTAATAACAATTAAGCATAATGAATTTTATATACCAACAAATCATAAGCATTTAATAATTTGTTACATACTCACTTAAAAATGTTAAGAAATTATTACCTTGTTGTAATAAAATCCAATTAAAGTCTTAACTGTAGTTAATATAGAGGTATAAAAATGCGCTTAGATGACGAACGCGAAAGCAGTAATGTAGAAGACAGACGTGGCGGCGGTGGTTTACCGATTGGCGGAAAAAGCATTGGCGTTGGCACGATTGCTTTAGCGTTGGTTGCCATGTATTTTGGAGTGGATCCATCGGTTGTGTTGAATATTGGTCAGGGCTTAAACCAGCAAGCGCCAGTTGAGGCGAAAGCCATTCCCAAAGATGACCCGATGGCAGTTTTTGTGGCCAAAGTATTAGGTAGCACAGAAGATACTTGGGGTAAAATATTTGCCAGTGCTGGCAAACAATATCCGGCACCCAAGCTGGTGCTATTTAGCGGTCAAACGCCAACGGCTTGTGGTTCAGGTCAAGCAGCAATGGGGCCATTTTATTGTCCTGGCGATCAAAAAGTGTATATCGATTTGCAGTTTTATCAAGAAATGAAATCGCGTTTTAATGCACCAGGAGATTTTGCGCAAGCTTATGTGATTGCGCACGAAGTTGGCCATCATATCCAGAACCTAATGGGAACCTCTGACAAAGTACAACAAGCACGCCAAAGCGCGCGTAACGAGGCAGAGGCCAATCAATATTCTGTGCGTTTAGAGTTGCAAGCCGATTGCTATGCCGGTGTATGGGCGCATCATGCTGATGGTGCAAACCGAATTCTAGAAGCAGGCGATGTAGAGGAAGCGATGACGGCTGCTGCCGCTATTGGCGATGACGCGCTACAAAAGCAAGCGCAAGGCTATGCCGTACCTGATAGTTTTACGCATGGCACTTCACAGCAACGCGTACGTTGGTTTAATCAGGGCTTAAAAGTGGGCGATGTAAATAAGTGCGATACTTTTAGTACAAATGCAATTTAAGCAGGCAATTAACCATTAATGAAGTCATTACAAGTAGATTTAACCGAGCACTTAATTAGTTCTGAAACCATTGCCTCTGGCGGTATGTTAACAGTCAAGCGCGATCAAGTGCGCTTGCCAAATGGGCATACTAGTCAGCGTGAATATGTGACACACCCTGGCGCAGTAGTCATTGTGCCGTTGTTACCAAATGGTCATGTTGTTTTGGAGCGTCAATTTCGCTATCCCGTGCATCAGGTTTTTATTGAGTTGCCAGCGGGCAAAATTGATGCAGGTGAACAAATATTAATCACAGGCCAGCGCGAGTTACTTGAAGAAACCGGCTATAGCGCCAGCGAATGGGTAAAGTTGGGTCATCAACATCCTTGTATCGGCTATTCTAATGAAGTGATCCATATGTATATGGCGCGCGGATTAAGCGCTGGCCAACATCAGCGCGATGACGATGAATCTTTAGAGGTGTTTGAGGCTTCTTTTGAAGACTGCATGCGCATGATTCAAGCAGGTGAAATTACCGATGGTAAAACGATTGTGGCGCTATTTTTTGCGGAAAAATATTTGGCCCAGCATGGTTAGTTTATAAATGGCTAAAATATTAATAGTAGGCTGCGGCGATTTAGGCACAGCCATTGCCGTGCAATTACATCAAGCGCAACATGAGGTGATAGGTGTAAGAATCAGCCAGCAACACTTACCGCATGGCATGCAGACGATTCAAGCGGATGTAACCCAAGCAGATACACTAACTTTTCTCAATCATCTAAATCCCACCATCATCATCTATTGCATTGCCGCCAATGCGCAAACGGATGAAAATTACCAAGCGCATTATGTGCAAGGATTAAAAAATGTATTGGCAACGCAAACCAATAATACCAATTTGCAGCATGTGTTTTTTGTGTCTAGCACACGCGTGTATGGGCATAATACGCAAAATAGCCTAGATGAAAATGTAGCGGCAGAGCCTGCTGATTTTGGCGGCGAGCGTTTGCTAGAAGCTGAAAATTTATTAACCAGTTTGCCTTGTCACACAACGGCGCTAAGGCTTTCAGGCATTTATGGTGAAGGCCGTTTATATCTAATTAATACAGCAAAAGATTTTAATCGCTGGCCTGCCAACAATAGTTGGAGCAATCGAATTCATCGCGATGATGCGGCTGGATTTATTGCATTCTTGGTTCAAAAATCTTTACACCAGCAACCGCTTGAACGTTGCTATATTGTCACCGATGATATGCCAACCTTGCAATATTCCGTGCTAACTTGGCTGGCTGGCCAACTAAATATTGATGCCAGTCATATTCAAATTCCTAATGCAAATGGCGGAAAACGTCTAAGTAACGGCCGTTTACGTGCCACAGGCTTTCAGTTGCAATATCCTAATTACCAAATTGGTTACCAAAAAGTACTAGAAACTATTTAACGCTTATGCAAAAAAACCGCTCTAAACTTTTCACTTTTTACATTACCAATGCAATTTCTTCTTTATTAATCAGTACGGCATTAACTAGTACGATAGCGTTTGCGGATGGCAGTGAATACTTTGAGTTTTGGTTATCGGCGTTAAAAACAGAGGCAAGAGAAGCGCAAATTTCTGCGAAAACCATAGAAGAAACGTTTAAATCTGCCCATTATTTGCCGCGTGTGATTGTGCTAGATCGCGGTCAGCCAGAGTTTATATCACCCTTTTTAAGCTATGTTGAAAAGCGCGTTAGCCCAGAGCGAATCGCTCAAGGCAGGGCAGAATTATTAGAGCAAGAAGCGATTTTAAGCCAAGTTGAAGCGCAATATGGCGTGCCAAAGCAAGTATTGGTGGCTTTTTGGGGCTTAGAAACCAATTATGGCGGTAATAAAGGCAATTTTGGCTTGCCATCTGCGCTGATGACATTGGCTTATGAAGGCCGCCGCGCTGCGTTTTTTCGCAGTCAATTATTCGATACCATGCGCATTGTAGATGCCGGCCATAATACGGCAGCAGGCATGCGCGGCTCTTGGGCGGGCGCCATGGGGCATATGCAATTTATGCCTTCTACCTTAATTAAATATGGTGTAGATGCCGATATGGACGGCCGCATTAATATTTGGACTTCATTACCCGATGCGTTTTCATCTGCCGCTAATTACTTAAGCAAAGTGGGTTGGCGCAAAGATGAAGTGGCGGCTATTGAGGTGAAGCTACCTGCAAACTTTGATTACAGCCAAGCGCGTTTGAACAACCGCCAACTGGCCGCTGATTGGGCAAAGTTGGGCGTGTTGGACATGGTAGGTAATGCAATTCCTAACAATGCCAATGCCGCCATTTTGCTACCGCAAGGGCAATATGGCCCAGCCTTTATGGTGTTCAGTAATTTTGATGTGATTATGGATTGGAATCGCTCTGTTAATTACGCATTATCGGTTGTGCATCTTTCAAATCAGTTAATGGGAGATAAGCCAATTGTGGCGGGTGCTTTGGCCGAAAAAGAGGCGATGAGTTTTAACCAATTGTGGGCATTGCAAGGCAAACTTAATGAATTGGGTTTTGATTGCGGTGAGCCAGATGGCTTTCCTGGCCTAAAAACACAAGCGGCGATTCGGCAATATCAAGCAAGCCAACACATGGCGCAAGACGGTTATGCCAGCCCAAGTTTGTATCAGCGCTTATTGCAGCCTTAAAATATTAAAGAATCGCGGCTTCTAAACCAGCCGGTAAGGCTTGCTCTTTCTCGCTTTGCAGGCCGTACTTCATGCCAAAATTCGGCTGATAAAAACAACACCAATTTGCCCGCTGTTGGCAATATATCTAAGTGCTTATCTTCACTTAAATACAAGCGCAATTCGCCACCATCGTCTGCTTGCCAATCATTATTCAAATATAAAATGCTGCTTAATTGGCGCGATTTTGCATTATTGCCATGGCTAAACTGGTCTAAATGTTTTTGATAAACACCGCCAATCGGATATAACGCAAAATGCGTTTCAAGTGATTGAATATTCATAAATAATTGCTGATTAAGCGCGTCTTTTAAGCTGTGCATTTGGCTAAAATAAGCTTGAATAGCAATGTTTTCATCTAATTCATCTAACCAAGCAATATGGTCTCCACGAATCGCCGATTGCATTTTATTAACTAAACCTGTTTTGGCGACGCGCATATTATCATTGGCATAACGTTTATACGCTTCATCGCGCAGGGCAAAAAGAGTTTCCGCCGGCAAAAAATCATCACAAATCACATAGCCTTGCATGGCAATTGTCTGTATCAATGCATCAAAATTTGCCTGATTTTTATTTTCGATTTTCACCGCGCAATTGTACCAGCGCGTTTGCGTGCAATCCCGTATTAAGCTAAAATTCGCACTTCGCAAAAAGTGAAGAAAAATACAGGCGGTTAGCTCAGTTGGTTAGAGCGCTTGGTCGACATCCAAGAGGTCACCAGTTCGAATCTGGTACTGCCTACCAAATTCATCAATAAATTCATATGGTTGTAAAATTATATAAATTATTGATTCCTTATTTTGCGAAACTTTTGCGAAAATCTCGCTTTTTACTTATTTACTACACTTAAAACTGTACAAGTACTATTACGATTTAAAGAGCCGTTTGATAAGCCTATTAATCGCCCAATATCTGCAGCTGCATAATGCTCGGGCATTGATTGCGTTGCGTGACCGAGAAGTGTTGCTCGATCTTCATTAATTACACCTGCAGCACGCAATCTTGTCCCATACGTATGTCTTAGGTCATGGACTCTTAACTTCGGGAGTCCAGCCCTCTTTCTTGCAGCATGCCATGCGCTATTGTTGATTGTACCAATACGGTGATATTGCATTGATGGAGCTGTAATGGTCTAGTAATCTGCCACACTAGCTAAGGTTTTTTGCTGATACTTTTGCTCGTATTCTGCTGGCGATAAGTTACCCAAAGTTGAGTGCC
>JAYWCF010000115.1:0-2104 GCA_043780715.1 Methylotenera sp.
GAAGCAGGTAAAAAGCCAATATAAGTGGCCGCGCCAATAGTGATAAGTGGCGCGGTTTCGCCCAGTGCGCGCGCCATGCCAATAATAACGCCAGTTAAAATACCGCCGTAAGAATATTTAAGCACATGGTCGTACACCACTTGCCATTTGGTTGCGCCCACCGCATAAGCGGCTTCACGAATTGATACAGGAATAGCGCGAATCGCTTCGCGTGTTGATACGATGACAATCGGAATAATCAGCAAACTTAGCGTTAAACCAGCCGTCAGTATGCTGCTACCCAAGCCTAAAATGTATGCAAATAAACTTAAAGCCAATAAACCATAAATGATAGAAGGCACACCAGCAAGGTTAGAAACATTAATCTCGATTAAATCAGAAAACCAATTTTTAGGTGCGTATTCTTCTAGGTATAAACCCGCCGCCACGCCCATTGGTACGGCAGTAACAAAGGTGATGAGCATAATCAGCGCAGAGCCAACCCATGCCGATAACAGCCCCGAATGCGCAGCGCGGCGCGATGGAAAGTTGCTTAAAAACTCCCAAGTAAAACGTTCATGGCCATCGATGACCAAGTCTGTAAATAAAATGAGTAAGGTCAACAGCGCAAGTATTAAGGCCAACAAGCCGATAAGTGAAAAAATGATGTCATTGCGTTTGTGGCGCTTAATCATGGCACGCACTGCGGCTAGATTTTCAATGACTGAAGCTTTTTTAGTTATGTTTGCAGCCATATTAATAATGCTCACGATATTTTTTGCGAATGATGTGACCAATCACATTAAAGCATAGCGTCATCGCCATTAGCACCAAGCCTGCCGCAAAAATACTTTGGTAGCCAACGCTGCCGTGCGGCAAATCACCTTGCGTCACTTGTACAATATATGATGTAATGGTGGCGGCACTTTCGGTTGGGTTAAAGGTGAGTTTTGGCTCTAAACCTGCTGCCACAGCCACTACCATTGTCTCGCCAACCGCGCGCGAGATGCCCAAAATGTAAGCCGCAACAATGCCTGATATAGCAGCTGGCGTGACCACACGCACCGCCGTTTGAAAGCGCGTTGCACCCATCGCATAGCTGCCTTCGCGCATACTCATT
Organism: Methylotenera sp.; assembly: GCA_043780715.1. Lineage (GTDB taxonomy): Bacteria > Pseudomonadota > Gammaproteobacteria > Burkholderiales > Methylophilaceae > Methylotenera_A. Next base: position 1,100 of record JAYWCF010000115.1, read on the forward strand.
GGCACAGCGCGCATCGCGTCCTCTGCCACTGATGCGATATAGGGCACAATCATCATGCCCATCACCATACCTGCACTTAACATGTTAAAACCTGGCAACTCTGGCATGATTTTTTGCAGAATAGGCGTTAAAAACAATAAAGCAAAATAGCCAAACACAATGGTTGGCACGCCCACAAGCAGCTCTAGTATTGGTTTTACAATTTCACGCGTTTTGTGAGAAGCAAATTCTGATAAGTAAATTGCCGAAATAGTGCCAATTGGAATTGCCACTGCTAGTGCTACAAACGATGTCGTCAGCGTGCCAGAAATCAGCGGCATAATGCCATAGTGCGCATCGTCAAATAGCGGTGTCCATTGCTTGTCTGTAAAAAAATCGACAATGGAAACGGTTTTAAAAAAGCTAAGCGATTCATACAACAAAATCGCCACAATGGCGAGCGTGGTAGCGACGGCAGACAACGCGGCCAACATTAACATCAGCTCAATAATGCGCTCTTTAATATTACGGCGCACATTTTTAGCCAAGCGCGGGCTAATGCTTAAGCTGTCTAATGCGTTGATGGTTGGGTTGGTCATGACTGTATTCATCGTGATGAGACTCTTGATATTGTAGCCGAAATGATTGTGCGAATGAAACGGTAGAACACAAATAAGTAAAAGGGTAGCGCAAAAAAAAGAGCGGTTGAGCCGCTCCTTTTTAAATAACTTTATTTAATTCTGCCCAACAAGTCGCTAATCTTAACACCTACTTCTGGCGTGCCGTTAAAGCCTGTACCTGGTTTCATTTTTTTGAAATGATCTTTTACCGCAACATAGTCTTCTGCTGGCAAAGGCACGTATTTTACTTCTTGTACCAATTTTGGCGCGTTTTCTAAGTAGAAGTTTACAAACGCTTTCACTTCTGGTTTAAACGCTGCTGCTGTTGCATTAACATAAATAAACAATGGACGTGACAGCGGTTGATAAGTGCCGTTTTTAACCGTTTCTGGCGAAGGCATCACCG
>JAYWCF010000116.1:0-6032 GCA_043780715.1 Methylotenera sp.
ACCACGTGGGTGTGCCCAGTTGTTTGGGTTTGCAATTGCCGCTTCTTGGTCTGCAGCAGCTGATGCCATCATTGGCATTGCCAATGTAGCGCCTGCTACTAAGCCTAAAGCTAGCTTGATTGTGTTAAATTTCATCTTTATCTCCAAAGTTATAGTACTAAGGGTTATTAAAAATAAACTCAAAATTTGTTACTTTATTTACAACTTGCACTACAATTTTTATGTCTTACAATTCATTGCATGCTGTAGATAACAAAATTTAGAGTCTACTTATCGCCGCTTTCTTACTGCGCGAACTGCAATATAAAACAAGTAAATTTTAATTGCAACACTTTAGTTACAATTTATTAACAAATGTTCAATTTATTTTGAATAATTTATAATCTGTTTACTGATATTTTTAAAATATTGAATTAAATCAAATAGAAAGAACACTTACGCCAATGACAGAGCCGCTTTACAATTTGTATCCAGAAATCGAACCGTTTAACAAAAACTGGCTTAATGTGGGTCAGTCACATCAAATATACTTTGAAGAATGTGGCAACCCGACCGGCGTGCCAGTGGTTTTTCTGCATGGTGGGCCAGGCAGCGGTTGCAATCCAACGCAAAGACGATTTTTTGACCCCGCCTATTATCGAATTGTATTGTTTGATCAGCGTGGTTGCGGCCGTAGCAAGCCGCAAGGTGAAGTGACAGCCAACAACACCGATGCTTTAGTGGATGACATTGAAGTGCTAAGAGTGCATTTGAATATTGGAAAGTGGCATGTATTTGGCGGCTCTTGGGGCAGTACTTTGGCGATTGCTTATGCTGTAAAGCACGCCAAGCGGGTAATATCACTCGCCTTACGCGGTATTTTCCTAAGCCGTCCAGCCGAATTAAAATGGTTTTTAGGTGATGTGCAACATTTTTTCCCAGAAGTTTGGCATAAGCTTGTTCAATATGTACCAGCCAATCAACAAAATGACGTGCTAAACGCTTACGCGGCACTGATTTTTAATGATGATATAAGTGTGAGTGGTGAAGCGGCCGTGCAATGGAATGCGTTTGAGAATGCGATTATGCGTCTTAAGCCGCTAGATACTAGCGCAAAGCCCGCCGCTAAAGAACCAATTGAGCCTAAAACTAAAACGCGTGAAGAGCTGAGTAATGAGCGCATTACTGAGGTGGCGCGCGCGCGCGTGCAAATTCACTATATTTTGAATCAATGTTTTGTGGATGGTGAAGCGCTATTAAAGCAAGCGCTAAGCTTAGCAAATATCCCAACCATAATTGTGCAAGGGCGCTATGATATGGTGTGCCCACCGCAAACGGCTTGGGCCTTGCACCAAGCCATGCCGCATGCGCAATTTATCATGGTGGCCGATGCGGGACATTCGGCAATGGAGCCAGGAGTAACCAGCGCATTAATCGCGGCGACTGAAACGTTTAAAACACTGTCTTAGTTTTTAGAATCCTATTTTCTAGTCGTAGTTTTAAAGTACTAATTTTGTAGCCTTATATTTTGTAGCTTTATATAAAGAGTGTAATTTGGCAAAACCTTTACCGCAAGACACGCTATCTGCAAACGAAATTAAAGCGGAGAGCAAATTATCGGCAATGAAAAATCTGGCGCAACATCCGGCTTTTTCACGGCCGCTTGCCGCTTATGCGCATCATGAATACGCCACGCCTTTATTTGTGTTGCGCCAAACCTTAAGCGGTTTTGTGCGACACAATATATTAAGCCTATCTGCTTCGTTATCGTTTTACGCGCTATTTGCTTTAATTCCTTTAATTTTGCTGATTTTCTTTTTGCTTAGCCATTTGGTTTTTTCGTCGGATTACGCCATTGTTAAACTGGCGATTTTGACTGGTAATTTAGTGCCTGAATTTAGCAATAAAATTATGACCGAAGTATACAGCGCTACGCAAACCAAAGCGGCTTGGGGCGCGCTGGGCTTATTTGTACTGCTATGGACTGTAACCCCGTTGGCCGCCAATTTGCGTTCTGCTTTTTACACCATTGCCTCAATGGTAGAGGCGCCTTCTTATTTTAAACGCAAGCTTAAAGACGTTTTATCCGTGTTGGGCATGTTGCTGCTGTTTTTCTTATTCACATCGGCTGGCTTTATTATTGAGCATGTAATTCGGTTTTTAGCCAAGCATTTGCCGCTGTTAGAAATTAATTTAGTAGGCTCAATCAGCACCTTATTATTAACCACTTTATTAATTGCTATCTTTTACAAAGTGTTTTTTCCCATGCGCGTTGCTTACAAACATTTACTATTAGGCGCCAGCTTAACCGCCATATTGTGGCTATTAATGCGGCCAGCGTTTGGGCTATTTTTATCACTAAACGAAAATTATGGCGCTATTTTTGGCAGCATGAAAACCATGTTTATATCCATTACTTGGCTTTATCTTAATTTTGCGGTGTTTTTGTTAGGCTCTGAGCTGATTGCAACTTTGCGCAAAAAAGATGTATTGCTGCTAAAAGGCTTATTTAACGGCGTGCCCAGCAAAGCCAATTATATTGATACCTTAATGAGCCGTTATGGCCTAACTTTAAAAAAGGATGACGCGATTTTTGAACGCGGCAACACACAGCGCAACTTATATTATGTGGTAGAAGGCAGCATTCAATTAAGGCAAAATGGCGTGATGATGCGCGAATTAAATGCAGGCGATTATTTTGGCGAGATGGCCATGCTAAGCGAAAAACCAGCCATTGCCGATGCTATCGTGTCATCTGATGAAGCGCGCGTAATTGTGATTGACGCCGCTAATATTGACGCCATGCTATCGGATGAACCAAGGGTTGCCATGCAATTATTAAAGCGCATGGCGGCTAGATTACAACAAAGTTTTAGTTAAACTAATTCAAGTTAAATTCAAAAATAGTTAAATTTAAAAGCATGGCAAATTCAAACCTAGCACAAGCAAAACCGCACGATATTCAACAATTGATTGGCGTATTAAACAGCGGCCAATTGCCGCAGGCCGAAAGCTTGGCTAAAAGCTTAATTAGCAAACACGCCAATACGTTTATTTTGCATCATATATTAAGCTTGGCTTTAGACGGCCAGCAAAAGTTTGCTGAATCGGTAACAAGCTACAAAAATGCGCTTAAATTACAGCCCAATACGCCTGATTTATGGTTTAACTTAGGCATTGCGCAAACGCATATTCAGCAATTAGACGATGCGGCGGCCAGCTATAAAAAAGCGATTCAGATTAAGCCGGATTTTTTTGAGGCCTATGGCAATTTAGGCACGGTTTTGCAAGCGCAAGGCAAGTTGAATGCGGCGATTGAAAGCTATCAAAAAGGTTTAAAGATTAACCCGCAAGATGCGCGCGCCTATTTTAATTTGGGCACCGCTTTGCGCGATAACGGCGCTTTGAATGAGGCTATTAATAGTTACAAAAAAGCCATTTCACTGTTTGCCAATTACACCGATGCGCATAATAATTTGGGCGAAACATTAAGAGATATTGGCGATATGGATGCAGCAGTAAAAAGCTACCAAGCCGCCTTATCGTTTAACCCTAGCCACGCGCAAGCCAATTACAATATGGCGGAATTTTTAGTGTTGGCCAAACAGTTTGCGCAAGCCATACCGTATTTTGAGGCATCGCAATTAGACGATTGGCAAGAAAAATGTTTGTATTGTTTATACAAGGCAGAGGATTTTGATGCATTTAAAACGCGCCGCGATACGCTGATTGCAACTTTGCCAGCCAATCAGCATTGCTCACCGTTTTTAGCCACTTTATCAACGCATTACAGTATTAATTTTAAATCGGCAGACCCATACCAATTTTGTGCCAATGGCTTAGATTTTGTTTATCACCAATCATTGCCAGAATTAACCAGCGGCACCTTATTAAATGAGCTACTGCATGATATTCACACCGCCGATATTGCTGAGCGCAAACAAGGCCGCTTAACCAATGGCCAACAATCGGCAGGCAATTTATTTAAACGTAGCGAATCATCATTTCAAATGTTGGCTACCATAATTAAGCAGCAATTTTTAGCCTATAAACAGCATTATGCCGATGCGGATTGTGCGCTAATTCAGGCTTTTCCAGATGAATTGGAATTTACCAGCTCTTGGTATGTAAAAATGCAGCAAGGCGGGCATTTAAATGCGCATATTCATGAAATTGGCTGGATTAGCGGCGCGGTTTACTTGGCCATGCCGCCAATCAACGGCCTAGAAGGCGCATTTGAGTATGGCACGCATGGGGATGATTACCCGATTTTAGCGCCGCAAAATGCGCTATCTTTCCCCACGGCGCAAATCATGCCTAAAGTGGGCGATATTGTGTTATTTCCGTCTTCTCTTTTTCACCGAACCATTCCCTTTAACAGTGTGAATAGCCGCATCTGTATTGCGTTTGATTTAAAACCCAGCGGCAAAATAAATCTAAAAAATAGTTATTAAATGTCATCGTAATATGTCAAAATAAATCACTTAGTTGGCGAAGTTTGGTCAATCCAACTTCTAATACAAACAACAAAAACGTCAATCTATAAATATGAAGCTTTGCTTCAATACTTTAAATTTAGGTAACTATATGATATTTAATAGTTATTTAAAATTTTAAAGCTTGCAGCGGGTTAAATTTATATCCTGTCAGCATCCATAAAATGTTGGCTTAAATATTGCTACTTACAATTATGGTAAGTGGCAATATCACTTATTAAGGTAATGAATAATGACTAATGGAAAAATGTTTGACGATTGCTGTGTGCTAATCGTTGATGACCAATCGACCAGCAGAACGATACTTTCGCATGTAGTTAAAAACATTAATCCAACGATTAAAATTATTGAAAAGCATAACCCAGAGCAAGCATTGGAATGGGCCACGCAACATACCGCCGATTTAGTGTTTGTGGATTATGTGATGCCAGAAATGAACGGTGGGGATTTTATTCGATTGCTTAAAACCTTGCCAAAATACGAAGCAGTTCCTGTGGTGATGATTACCATTAAAAAGGATTCTGAAACGCGTTATGAAGCACTTGAAGCAGGCGTAGCTGATTTTATTAGCAAGCCTGTGGATGTAAATGAATGCATGGCAAGAACGCGTAATTTATTAACCATGCGCCAACAACATATGGCGCTAGAAAACAAAAGTACCTTGCTAGAAAGCTTAGTAAGAGCAGCAACCGCCGAAGTTAGAGCGCGCGAAAAAGAAACATTGATGCGTTTAGCGCGCGCTGGTGAGCATAAAGATTACGACACCGCTATGCATTTGCACCGTATGTCGCTTTATAGCAGAGCTCTTGCTGAGGCGATTGGCATGAGCGAAGAAGAGGCCGAAGTGATTGAGCTTTCGGCACCGCTGCACGATATTGGCAAAATTGGCATTCCGGATAGCATCTTATTGAAAAAAGGGCCTTTAGATGCGGAAGAACTTAAGACCATGCGTAAACACCCGCGCATTGGCTACGAAATTTTAGAAAATAGCCCTTCTAAATATTTGCAAAAAGGCGGTGAAATTGCGCTAGCGCATCATGAGCGTTTTGACGGCACTGGTTATCCTTACTCATTAAAGGGTAACGATATTCCGCTTGCGGCCAGAATTGTAGCGATTGCCGATGTGTTTGACGCGCTAACCAGCGTTAGGCCTTATAAAGCTGCTTGGAGTGTTGATCAGGCGTTTGAATACATTGAAAAGGAAAGCGGTAAACATTTCGACCCAGATTTAGTAATAGCCATGGTTTCTATTCGCGGCAAAATAGAAAAGATTATAGCTGAGCACGCAACGGCGATTCATTAACCAGATAAAGTTGTTATTAGACATGAGTATAAGTAATATAAGAAGCGCGCCCAATTTTAAGCAAACCGCGCTGCTGATTGATGACCAGCCAACGGTGCTGGATATACATGCGGCTATTTTAAAATCGCTTAAAATGAATTTGAAAATAGTCACCATGACCAACCCGATTGAGGCGCTGGCGTGGATGCAGAATAAGCAAGTAGATTTGATTATTACCGATTTTCGTATGCATCAAATGGATGGCATGCAGTTTG
>JAYWCF010000117.1:0-2092 GCA_043780715.1 Methylotenera sp.
TAAACTGAAGATTAATTGAATTATTTTATGCATAAAGCCAATTTAACATGACCGCAGAAATAAAAAAACGATTAGTTTTAGGTATCACTGGCGGCATCGCCGCTTATAAAGCGGCTGAGTTGGTGCGCCTGCTAATTAAGGCCGATTATGACGTGCAAGTGGTAATGACTGAAGCTGCCACACAGTTTATTACGCCCGTGACCATGCAAGCATTGTCTGGCAAGCCCGTGTTTATTGGCATGTGGGACAGCAGCATTGACAACGGTATGCCGCATATTGAATTAAGTCGCGATGCAGATGCGATTATCATCGCACCTGCCACCGCCGAATTTATCGCAAAATTGTTGCATGGCCGCGCTGACGATTTGCTTTCTACGCTATGTTTGGCTAGAGATTGCCCGCTTTTAGTTGCGCCCGCCATGAACAAGCAAATGTGGGAAAACCCCGCCACCCAGCGCAATATAATGCAGCTTAAACAAGACGGCATATTCATGCTTGGGCCAGATGCCGGCGAGCAAGCCTGCGGCGAAGTTGGCCTTGGCCGTATGCTAGAGCCAGAGGCGCTGCTAGCCGAAGTGCATGCTCACTTTATGCCAAAATTATTGGCTGGCAAGCGCGTATTAATCACCGCTGGCGCCACGCTGGAGATGATAGATCCTGTGCGCGCCATAACCAATTTAAGCAGCGGGATAATGGGTTATGCGATTGCGCAAGTAGCGGCAGATATGGGTGCAGAAGTGACTTTGGTGAGTGGTGCAACAACGTTACTGACGCCAAAAAATGTCACTAATATTTCGGCTACCAGCGCAGAAAAAATGTATCAAGCGGTGATGAGCAATATCTCTATACAGCACGTGTTTATTAGCGTTGCTGCCGTTGCGGATTACTCGCCAGTTAAGCCAAGTACCCAAAAAATCAAAAAAGGTGCTGAGAATAATGACAAAGGTACACTCAATATAGAATTAAGTCAGACGAAAGATATTTTAAAAGAGGTTGCCAACCTGCCCAACGCGCCATTCTGCGTGGGTTTTGCCGCTGAAACGCAAGATTTAATCGCGCAAGCCGAACAAAAACGCTTGCGAAAAAAATTGCCCTTGTTGGTGGCAAATTTGGTGCATGAAAGCATGGGGCAAGATACCGCCAGTATTACCTTGCTAGATAATCAAGGCGCGCACCCATTGCCTAAAGCCAGCAAAGATGTGTTGGCGACACAATTGCTAACGCACCTTAGCCACCTTCTAAATACTTGACCGCATGTTTAAAAATAAAGCGAAAGAATCAAAATGAGCATTAATGTTGACCTGAAAATTTTAGATAATCGCCTGCATCATATGATGCCTGCTTACGCCACGACTGGTTCTGCGGGGCTTGATTTACGTGCGTGCACCAAGCATACGCAAACCATTCAACCAGGCGAAACCGTGATGATTCCAACTGGCATGGCGATTCATATTGACAACACTTATTATGCTGCGCTAATTTTGCCGCGCTCTGGCCTTGGCCATAAACATGGCATTGTGCTGGGTAATTTAGTGGGGTTGATTGATTCGGACTACCAAGGCCAGCTGTTAGTGAGTTGCTGGAATCGTAGCAAAGAACCATTTATTCTCAACCCGATGGAGCGCATTGCGCAGCTAGTCATTGTGCCCGTGGTACAAGCAGCTTTTCATATTGTGGACGAATTTACCACTAGTGAGCGCGGCGAAGGTGGGTTTGGCAGCACCGGTAAGCATTAATATTGCAAATCATTAGGAATATTGCTAAAACTAGAAAAATTACAAAAAACTAGAAAAATTGATAAAACTAAAAGAATGCGAAAAGCTAGTTATATTGCAAAAAATTAGAAAAATGCGAAAAACTAGATATATTGCAAAAAACTAGAAAAATCTACTATTTAGGTTGAAATAAACTTGGCTTTCGTACTATAATTGCGGTCTTTCTAAAAAAGCACAGCATTAAAAGCTTAATGCGCTGTTTAAAGGGTTTATTATGGCACGTGTATGTATGGTAACTGGCAAAAAGCCAATGGTGGGCAACAATGTTTCTCACGCACAAAACAAAACAAAACGTCGTTTTTTACCTAATTTGCAAA
>JAYWCF010000118.1:0-2091 GCA_043780715.1 Methylotenera sp.
AACAATAATGCGTTTTATGCCGCTTATCTTTTGGCTGTTAATTGCCCTTGTGAGCATCTTAATGCTGATTGAGCTGCAGCCTAAAAATGACGGTATACCGTATATCGATAAAGTTGAGCATACCTTTGTGTTTATCTTGCTCAGCATCACAGGTTGCTTGGCTTATGTGCAAAAAAAGCAATGGGTTTATGCTGGCTTAATCGCTTTAGGCGCATTGTACGAATTGCTGCAGGCACTATTCACCACAACCCGCCAAGCCAGTGTTTACGATTGGTTAGCGGATATTGCAGGCATTATGTTAACCGTAATGATAAGTAATTTATTATATGCCAAGCGAATTTAATTTAATCCAACAATACTTCACCCGCCCTACCCCACAGGCTGATTTAGGTGTGGGTGACGATGCCGCATTAGTACGCGTTGCAGCAGGCATGCAGCTAGCAATTTCAAGCGATATGCTGGTAGCAGACACTCACTTTTTTGCTGAGGCAGCAGCCTATGACATTGGCTGGAAAGCGCTGGCAGTCAATGTTTCTGATATGGCGGCGATGGGCGCGCAACCCAAATGGGCAACGCTGGCAATTGCGTTACCCAGCATCGATGAAGTTTGGTTGGCCGAATTTTCGCGCGGATTTTTTGCATGCGCCGATAAGTTTAATATCGACTTAATTGGCGGCGATACCACGCGCGGGCCGCTAACTATTAGCATAACGATTATGGGCGAAGTGCCTATTGGGGCAGCCTTGCGGCGCAATGGTGCAAAAATTGGTGATGATATTTGGGTAAGTGGCACGTTGGGCGATGCGGCACTAGCATTGGCCATTTTACAGCAACGCTATGCTATTGATAAAAACTGGCCACAAGATGAGCTAGTGAAATGGCTGCCCAGTTTGCATCGCCCACAGCCACGCGCCGCGCTTGGCCTAGGTTTGCGCGGGCTTGCAACAAGTTGTATTGATATTTCTGATGGGCTTTTAGCCGATTTAGGACATATTTTAAAAGCGTCAAATTTGGGCGCAGAGATTCATTTAGAACAAATGCCTGTTTCGCTTTACAATTTTAATCACTTGCATGAGCCGCAAATTCAACAGTGCGTGTTGGCGGGCGGTGATGATTACGAGCTATGTTTTACCGCGCCAACTAGCGCACGCAAGGCTATCACCGCACTTGGCGACTCATTAAACTTACAGGTAACAATAATAGGCAAAACTCTTATAGATATTGGCCTGCAGGCTATATATAAAAACAATTTAATAACTACTTTAAAGCAAGGTTTTGATCATTTTGGCTAATCCAAATCTCAAATTTTTACTTTCGCACCCCGCCTACTTTTTTGGCCTCGGCTTTGGCAGCGGGCTTGTGCCAAAAGCACCTGGAACGTTTGGCACGCTAGTTGGTTTGCCGCTATATTGGCTGATTTCTGGCTATGCGTTGAATACGCAATTAATCATCATCGCAGCGCTATTTCTCATTGGCATTTATTGTTGCGATAAAACGGGCAAAGCCTTAGGCGTGGCCGATCACGGCGCGATTGTGTGGGATGAAATTGTGGCGATGATGTTGGTGCTTGCTTTTACACCGCATACTTGGCTGGCTTGGTTGGTGTCGTTTTTGCTGTTTCGTTTGTTTGATATTTGGAAGCCTTACCCAATCTGTTATTTTGATGCAAAACTAAAAAATGGTTTCGGCGTGATGTTTGATGACTTACTGGCGGCGATTTACGCAATTATTTGTGTGCTACTGTTGGCGCAATGACTGAGCTTGAAAAGCTAGCAACGGAATTAGGCGCAGCCTTAGCAGCACGCGGCTTTATGCTGGCGCTGGCAGAATCTTGCACTGGCGGCATGGTTGCACAAGCTGTAACTAGCGTGGCGGGCAGCTCGGCTTGGTTCGATCGCGGCTTTGTGACCTACAGCAACCAAGCCAAAATAGACATGTTGGGTGTATCTGCTAAAACAATTGAAACTTTTGGCGCAGTAAGTGAAGAAACAGCGGCTGAAATGGCGCTTGGTTGTTTAAAAGCGTCTGCGCTTAAGCCCAGCCATGAGCACAGCCAAGCACACATCGCTGGTAGCGTCACAGGCATTGCCG
>JAYWCF010000119.1:0-15684 GCA_043780715.1 Methylotenera sp.
GCATGCTGCATGTTTATATTAAACCTGCCACGCCAAGGCTCAACGGCAAAGTAGAGCGATCTCACCTTACCGACCAACGTGAGTTTTATCAAATGCTAGATTATGACGGCGACGTCAATTTACGAGAAAAATTAGCCCAGTGGGAAGCTACTACAACTTCCTTAGACCCCACTCAGCACACGCAGGAAAAACACCTTATGAGATGCTAAAGTTGAAAATGTTAGGGTAACATTGTGATGTCAGCCTAAGTCGGATAAGAGACATGCTACCACGGTCACAATGATGCATGAGTACAGTTGGTGGTTTCTTGCGCCAAAGCAGCACGTGGTGCATCGCACACCAAAAATTAGTCATTCTCTCATCCATCGTCCAGCCTACAATCTCGCAAGTGTAAGACTATAAAATTTGACGGTTTGGCCCCAATTAGCGATAATCGGGGTGTTAGGTTTTATTTAAATAATTATTATAAAAAGCGACTGTAATAACCATGAAACAATCAATTGTAGAAGTTACCGAACGCATCATTGAGCGCAGTCGCCCCACACGAACTGCCTATTTGCATCGTGTTGATGAAACCATTAACCGCGCTAAAGGTGCTGACAGGCTGGGTTGCGCTAACGTAGCGCATGCCGTGGCAGCTTTGCCTAGCAGCGATAAGTTTAAAATTGTGGTTGAAAAAGCGCCGCATATCGGTATTGTCACCGCTTACAATGAGATGCTATCTGCGCATCAACCTTATGTAAATTACCCCGATATTCTGCGTGATGAAGCGCATAAATTAGGTGCAACTGTGCAAGTGGCAGGCGGCGTACCAGCCATGTGTGATGGCATTACGCAAGGCGAGCCGGGCATGGAATTATCCTTGTTTAGTCGCGATAATATTGCTATGGGTACGGCCATTGCCTTATCGCACGATGTATTTGATGCCGCTTTAATGCTGGGCGTATGCGATAAGATCGTTCCAGGTTTATTAATTGGCGCATTGCATTTTGGCCATCTGCCAACCGTTTTTGTGCCTGCAGGTCCTATGAGCACAGGCTTAGATAACACTGCAAAATCTAAAGTGCGTGAAAAATACGCACAAGGTTTGGTTGGTCGCGAAGAATTATTTGCATCAGAATCAGCCGCTTATCATGGCGCTGGCACCTGTACATTTTACGGTACAGCAAACAGCAACCAAATGTTGCTAGAAGCCATGGGCTTGCACGTACCAGGCGCTGCGTTTATTCATCCGCATGATGGCTTGCGCGAAGATTTAACCCGTGAAGCGGTACGCTTAGTGTTAAACAACACGCGTAAAAATAACTTTGTTCCAATTGGCAAGCTGGTAGATGAACATGTGATTGTGAATGCCATGGTAGCTTTATTAGCCACTGGCGGCTCAACTAACCACCTTATTCATTGGGTAGCCGTTGCGCGTGCCGCAGGCATTATTATCGATTGGACCGATTTCCATTACCTTGCAAAAGGCACGCCTTTGCTAGCTAGTGTTTACCCAAATGGTAAAGCCGACGTGAATGAATTCCAACAAGCCGGTGGACCGGGTTTTGTGATTCGCGAGCTAATTGAAGGCGGCTATATGTACCCAGATGTGTACACAGTAGCCAAAGGTGGCTTGCGCGAATTCGGCAAAAAACCAGTTAAAGAAGACGGTAAATTGGTGTGGAAAGACTATCCAGCTGAAAGTGGCGATGAAACCGTAGTACGTACAGCCGCGCATCCGTTTAACGAATCTGGCGGATTGCGTTTATTAAAAGGCAATTTAGGCCGTAGTGTGATTAAAATTTCTGCCGTGCCAGAAGATCGCCATATTATTGAAGCACCAGCTATTGTGTTTGATGCACAGGAAGAATTGCTTTCAGCCTTTGACCGCGGTGAGTTAGAAAGAGATTTTGTGGCGGTAGTGCGTTTTCAAGGCCCAAAAGCCAACGGCATGCCAGAGCTACATAAATTAACACCACCATTAGCCGTGTTGCAGAATAAAGGTTTTAAAGTGGCGATTGTTACCGATGGCCGCATGAGTGGTGCATCAGGCAAGATTCCTGCGGCGATTCATTTAAGCCCAGAAGCCAGTGCAGGCGGCGCGATTGCTAAGATTCGTACCGGTGATATTGTGCGTTTAAATGCCAGCGTTGGTACGCTAAATGTGTTGGTGGATGAAGACACATGGGCAGACCGCGAAGCAGAAGAACTGTCAGACGCAAAACGCAGCATTAACTCGCATGGCATTGGGCGTGAGTTGTTTGGCGGGATGCGGAAGAATGTGCTTAGCGCCGAAGAAGGTGCCATCACTTGGCTCTAGAGAAAACTAAAACGCCGTCGTAATACGTCGTTGCAAAATAAAAATCTTCGCTTACATACTCAACGTATGCTGCGCTCAATTTTTATTTTGCGCCTAGTCTTACTTAGGCCTTTTAATTTTCTTGCTAATTTTAATTAGCTTATAAAAGCAGCTTAGTGAACAAAATAAGTCCCCTCGCCCTTTAAGGGAGAGGGCTAGGGTGAGGGTAAAAACTCTCACGTACAATATTTTAATAATAGGTAAACGTATGATTAATACATTAGATTTAGCCAAACAAGGTCCAGTAATTCCAGTAATCGTGATAAATAACGTAGAAGATGCCGTGCCAATGGCTGAGGCTTTATTAGCCGGCGGTATTCGCGTGCTTGAGGTAACCTTGCGTTCATCTTGCGCCCTGCAAGCAATGGAGCAAATTGCGAAACACGTGCCTGATGCGATTTTGGGCTCAGGCACAGTACGTAATTTAAAAGATGCGCAAGCGTCATTAGATGCAGGCTGCCAATTTGCGGTAAGCCCAGGTTACACAACAGAACTAGGTCAATTTTCACGCAAAATTGGTTTGCCATTATTACCAGGCGTTTCAACCGGTTCAGAAATCATGATGGCCAATGCTGATGATTATTTCTTCTTAAAACTATTTCCAGCCGTTGCGGTTGGCGGCATTAACTTGTTAAAAGGTTTTGCCGGCCCATTTGGCGATGTAAAATTTTGCCCAACAGGCGGCGTAACAGTTGATTCTGCACCCCAATTTTTAAGCTTGCCAAACGTAGTAGTTTGCGGCGGCACATGGTTAACGCCAGCCGATGCGGTTGCGCGAAAAGATTGGGCGCACATTACTAAATTAGCCAAAGAAGCCAGCGCCATTAAACCAGCGTAATTATTATTACGCGTTAAAATCAGGGTTTGTGGATATCACAAACCCTTTTTTTATTTCGCGTTAAAAGAGCCAAATATTAAAAATAACACTAATAATAAGGAAATTTGTTTGCAAGTAGATTTAAAAAAATATAAAACCATCGTATTCGATTGCGACGGCGTGATTCTGGATTCGAATGTAGTGAAAACAGAAGCCTATTTTCGCACCGCTAAAAACTTAGGCGCCAGCGATGAACAGGCTCAGCAGTTGGTGGATTACCACGTTAAATTGGGTGGCATTTCACGATATCATAAGTTTGATTGGTATGTGCGCGAAGTGTTAAAACAGCCAGTTAGCGATAAAGCGATTCAAGTACTATTAGACGAATTCAGCCGCGAATTAGAAGAAGGATTGATGCATTGCACCATTGCCGATGGCTTGCAAGAGTTGCGCGATGCTACCGCCGATGCCAAATGGATGATACTTTCTGGTGGCGATCAACAAGAGATTCGCGATTTATTTGCCAAACGCGATTTAGCCAAGCATTTTGATGGCGGCCTATTTGGCAGCCCAGATAACAAAGACACCGTTTTGGCGCGCGAAAAAGCCAACGGCCATTTGCAAATGCCGGCTTTATTTATTGGCGATAGCAAATACGACCACGAAGCGTCTACAAATGCAGGCTTAGATTTTATTTTTGTAAGTGATTGGACAGAAGTGCCTGATTGGCAAGAGTTTTGCCAAAATAATTCGATTACCGTATTTGGTAATCTGAAAGCAATCCTTAGATGATCACAATAATTGGTTTGCAATGGTGGTAGGCGATATCTGCTTTAAGCAATTTAAATGCCCTAGTGGGCAAGTGCGCTGAAAGCAAGGGCTGCAATCCAAACCTAAATATTGAATCACCGCTTTGCTGCTGATCGGTGGGGTGTGGTAGGGGTCAGATGAGCCGAAGATGGCGATTAGTTTTATATTCAATGCGGCCGCCACATGCATTAAGCCAGAATCATTGCTAATCACGGTATCGCACAAAGCCATTAAATCAATTGCTTCACCCAGTTTGGTTTTGCCGCCCAAGTTTTGGCAGCGATTTTGCGTGAGTTGGTTGATTTGGTTGGTAACGGCAATATCTTTATCTGAGCCAAATAACCATACTTGCCAGCCCTTATTTAAGGCATCATTGGCGACTTCTGCATAATATTCTGCAGGCCAGCGTTTGGCTTCGCCGTATTCGGCGCCAGGGCATAGGCCAAGCACTTTTTGTTGCGGTGAGCTAATACCTAACTTAGTAAGCGTTGCTAATGCCGCTTGTGGATTAGTGACTAGTTGTGGATTTGGAATCGCTGCTGGCAGCTTTTGATTGGTTTTTAGGCCTAAAAATACAAAACGCTCTACGGTTTTTTTAAGAATAGCTTTATCTAAGGCGCGAATATCATTAATCAAACCATAACGCATTTCACCTAAAAAGCTAGTGCGTTGTTTGATGCCAGCGGCCCAAGGTAGCAATGCTGATTTAAGCGAGTTGGTGAGGATAATACTTTGCGTATAACCCGCTTGCTTTAAGCTTTTGCCAAACGCAATGCGTTGCCAAAAAGCCAATTCACCATGCTTAAAAGGCAACGCAATTTTGCCGGCAACTTCGGGCATGCGCTCTAATAAGGGTAATGTCCAAGCGGGGGCGGCAACATCAATCACGCAATTGGGGTTGTGGGCTTTAAGCGTTTTAAATAGGCTTTGCGCCAACACCATATCGCCCACCCAAGCGGGGCCCAGCACTAATATCTTTTCAGGTATTTTTTCAGGATTTTGTTGAATTATTTTTGCAGACATTGGCGATTAATAGTAATTTAATGCAAGTCTAGCTATTCATTTTTTTGATAATGTTGCTGGTGCTACGGCCTTCAACCAAGTCAATCAGCGCAATTTCGCCACCCCAGCTTTGCACTTCTTTGCCGCCTACCACTTGTTCGGCAGTGTAATCGCTGCCTTTGGCAATTACATTGGGTTGAATGGTATTAATCAAATTAAGCGGCGTGTCTTCATCAAATAAAATCACCGCGTCTATACTTTCTAGCGCTGCCAGCACGCGCGCGCGGTCGTTTTCATTCACCACTGGCCGCGTAGGGCCTTTAATCGCGCTAACTGAGCGATCGGTATTTAGCCCCAAAATTAGCTTATCGCCGCGTTTTTTAGCGGCTTCTAAATAGGTCACATGCCCTGCATGCAATAAATCAAAACAGCCATTGGTGAACACAATTTTTTGATTCGCACTTTTCCAGGCGTTTACTTTTAATTTTAAATGCTCTAAATCACACACTTTATTGGCTTGCGCGCTACCTTGCTGGCTGGCAAGCGCTTCTAATAAATCTAATTGAGAAATAGGCACGGTGCCCACTTTGCCCACCACTACTGCGGCGGCAATATTGGCTAGTTGTAAGCTTTGCAGCACAGTTAGCTTGTGCATCAGGCCAGCGGCTAACGTGGCAATCACGGTATCACCTGCGCCAGAAACATCAAATACTTGTTTGGCGATAGCGGGCAGGTGATGCGTTTTGTCGTCAATCAGCGAAATGCCTTCTTCGCCGCGCGTTACCGCTAAAAATGTTAAGTTTAATTGTTGTTTAAGTAGGCTGACTTTGCTGATTAAATCGGCATCATCAACACTTGTATCGCAAGCCTCAGCGGTTTCTTTTTTATTGGGTGTTAACGCCGTGGCGCCGCTATATTTGCTGTAATCGCGGCCTTTGGGGTCTACCAGAACCGTGATATTCGATTCTTTGCATTGCGCAATAATGGCTTGGCAGGTGGCTTCGCTTAATAAGCCTTTGGCATAATCCGACAAAATAACTACGCTGGGTTTTAAGGCTAGCTGTTGTTGAATAGCACTATTTAAGCCTGCATTTTCAGAATCATTAAAAGCCGCGTTGCTTTCCTGATCTAAACGCAACATTTGCTGATGGCCGCTTAATATGCGGGTTTTGGCGATAGTAGGGCGATTTTTGGAGGTGTAAACGCCGCTGGTATCAATGGCCAATTGCTGCAATAACTTAACTAGGGTTGCGCCCTCAGAATCATCACCCACGCAGCCAATCATATGCGTTTTAATGCCTAATAAAGCCAAGTTTGCCGCCACATTGGCCGCGCCGCCAGCGCGTTCATTTTGCGCATTTAATAACACAATTGGCACTGGCGCTTCAGGTGAAATGCGGCCTACAGAGCCAATTAAATAGCGGTCTAGCATCACATCGCCAATCACTAATGCATGCTGACTATTACTACCAAATTGCTTTACAGCATCTAAAAAAATATTAGACATACTTTATATTAGGACTCTAAAATTTCACACAAAGAATGCCCAACAAAAATATGTGCTTCTTGAATGCGCGCGGTGACGGAAGATGGCATGATTAAATTGAAATCGCAAATGGCGTTTAGTTTGCCACCGCTGCCGCCTGTTAGGCCAATTGTGGTTGCGCCGATTTCTTTGGCCGCTTGCATGGCGTTGACCACATTGGCACTATTGCCTGATGTGGTGATGCCGATAACTAGATCTTCTGGGCGGCATAAAGCCTCTACTTGGCGCGCAAAAATATAATCGTAGCCATAATCATTGCCTACAGAGGTGATGATTGAAGTGTCAGTAGTTAACGCAATCGCCGGCATGCCTTTACGCTCTTTTTTAAAGCGGCCCACAATTTCGGCCGCAATATGTTGGCTATCGGCCGCGCTACCGCCATTGCCCATAATCAAAATCTTTCCGCCATTTTTGATGCATTCTTGCATCTTAATGCCCACAGCACTAATCATTGGAAATAGTGGCTCAAGCGCGTTGAACATGGCCATATGCGCGGCATGTTCACCTTTTAAGTATTCAATGTAATCCATCAGCCGTATTTATCCTCACTTAAAAGATAGTTCTGAACATAATCTTTAACGCCATCTTCAAGGCTGGTAAACGCTTTGGTGTAGCCAGCCGCGCGTAATTTAGCCACGTTGGCCTGCGTAAAGTATTGGTATTTGCCTTGCAAATCTTCTGGCATATCAATGTAATCAATTTTTGGTGTTATATCCATGCTGTTCATCACCGCGCTGGCTAAATCGTTAAAGCTGCGCGCTTGGCCTGTGCCAATATTGTAAATGCCATTTTGGCAGGGGTTTTCAGTGCCAGTATTCTGGTCAAACCCAGTCGCTTGATCAAAAAAGTGCGCAATAATGTCGGCGCAATCTTTTACATAAACAAAATCGCGGCTTTGCATGCCATCGGCTACATCGGCTTTATTGCTCTTAAATAACTTCATGCCGCCAGTGGCTTTTACCTGATTAAAGGTATGAAAAGCCACGCTGGCCATGCGTTCTTTGTGATATTCGTTTGGGCCGTACACATTAAAAAATTTAAAACCTGCCCATGCTGGCGGCTGCGGTGCGTTTTCGGCTTTTTGGCGTAAGGCCCATTGATCAAAAAAATGTTTTGAATAGCCATAGGCATTTAAAGGACGTAATTTTTCAATGCTGGCATCATCATAGCCATTTTGTCCGTCACCATATGTGGCGGCAGAGCTGGCATAGAAAAATGGCACTTCATGCTGTGCGCACCAACCCCATAAATCTTGGCTGTAGTGAATATTGGCTTCGACTAATTTATTAAAATCACGCTCAGTGGTGGCGCTAATAGCACCCATATGAATCACAGCATCAATTTCGGCATCTTCATTGCCGTCCAAATAGTCAAATAGCTGGTCTTTATCCAAGTATTCAACATAATGGCGATGCGCAAGGTTTTGCCATTGCGATTCATGCGTGATGTGATCGACTATTACTAAATCGTTGCGACCCAATTTTTGGTTGAGGTGGCAGGCGACCATGCTGCCAATCATGCCCGCTCCGCCTGTAATGACAATCATAATTGCATCGCTATCTACTTAAAAATGAAATTATAACGCGTATTGTTTTGCACGCCTATTGATTGGAACCCATTGCCTGCGCGCGCAATTTGGTCATTTCATTATCTTTTTTCGCCTGCGCGCTATCCCAATCTCCAGCAGAATCAGTAGCAACCCAGCCTTGCAGATTTTCTAGCGCGATTTCTGTCATGGCGTGAATCCATGCCTCATTTTCGTTTAGGGCCGGAATATAGTGATACTCGCCGCCACCTGCATGGGTGAAAATCTCTTTGCCTTCCATGGCGATTTCTTCAAGCGTTTCCAGGCAATCGGCGCTAAAGCCAGGACAAATTACATCAATGCGCTTGGTTTTGGCTTTGCCTAAATCTTCTAAAACGCCGGCTAAATATGGCTTTAACCATTCTTGCTTGCCAAAGCGCGATTGAAACGCCACCATGTATTCATCTTTGCCTAAGCCCAAAGCTTCAGCCAATAAACGGCCTGTTTTGTGGCAAGCGCAGTGGTAGGGGTCGCCTTTGGTTAGATGCACTTTTGGCACACCATGAAAGCTCATCACAAATTTGGTCGGTTTGCCGTTGATTTGCCAATAAGCCTGCACGCTTTTGGCCAAGGCGGCAATATAAGCAGGGTGATCATGATAGCTGCGAACGGTGCGTATTGCAGGCACATTGCGCATTTTAAGCAATACTTTCCAAACCGCATCAAACACAGCTGCGGTGCTGCTAGCAGCGTATTGCGGAAACATTGGAAATACTAAAATACGGTCGCAATGTTGCGCTTTTAGTTTTTCAAGCGCCGCTTTCATGCTGGGGTTGCCGTAGCTCATGCCTAGCTCAACCGCAAAGGGCGATTTAACTTTTTGCACCAAAAAGCCACTGAATAATTGCGTTTGTTTTTGCGCATGCGCCAGCAATGGTGAGCCTTCTGGCGTCCACACTTGAGCATATTTGGCGGCCGATTTTTTAGGGCGAATCACCAAAATAATGCAATGCAAAATCCAGCACCAAATAAAGCGTGGAATTTCCACCACACGTCTATCCATTAAAAATTGGCCTAAGTAGCGCCGCAATGCGCTAGATGTTGCCGCGTCGGGCGTGCCTAAATTAGCGATTAAGATGCCAACTTTAAGTTGGTCACCATGAGAAAAAGGGGGTTCGGGGTTGTAATAAGCCATATGGCAATTTTAGAGTAAACGCGCGCCAATAGCTATTAGCAAAGCGTTGCCAAGCAGCATTGTTGCAAAAAAATGGTAGCGTAAAAAAATGGATACAAAAAAGTGGTAGCGTAAAAAAAGGCGCATATCGCGCCTTTGATTAACATCCGCCTAAATTTTTTATTTGCGGCGGCCAGAAACCAGCAATACACCACCAACTGCCAGCGCAGCAATGCTGCCCCAAAGTGGAATATTCACTTGCTCTTTTTCTTGCACTTTTAATTCAATCGGGCCAATTTTGGCTTTTGTACTGTCTTTAGTGTAACTAAAACCGCCGTATATCAAACCCAAAGCACCCAGCACCAGCAAAATAACGCCAATCATTTTTGTTGTATCCATTTTAATACTCCCCTAGATTTACTGTTATATTTATAGTTGACGGTTAAATTTACTTGCCGACTTGGTTACCGATTACGCCACCAACGGCTGCACCACCAACGGTACCAATTGCACTACCACCTGTTAACACAGCACCTGTCACCGCACCAATACCCGCGCCCGCGGCGGTTGCTTTATCGCGTGTAGACATACCGCTGCAAGCAGACATGCTGATTGCGCAAGCTAACACCACTAATGATGTCAATTTTTTTGCGTTTACTGTGTTCATTTTAAATCTCCTAATCGATTGTGCATGGCTTGTTTTGACAAGTCATGCAACGGTTTATGTTGCATAACACGTATTCTGCGATTAGTGGATGAAATAAAAAATCAGGATGCGTCTGTTTGTGCTGTCAGCGCTTTCTGACAAGGGTTGAAGTTTTTAGATTGAAACTAGTGGCCAGATAATGCGTTTGAAAGCAATTTAGCGGTCACATCCACAATAGGAATCACGCGCTCATAAGCCATTCTAGTTGGGCCAATTACGCCTAAAGTGCCCACCACTTGGCCATCTGCTTCATAAGGCGCGGTCACCATTGAGCATTCATCCAGCGGCAAATAGCCACTTTCGTTGCCAATAAAAATCTGAATGCCTTCTGCGCGTTGGCTATTGTCTAATAGCTGCATAAGGCTAGTGCGGCGCTCAAACACCTCAAATAATTTGCGCAAGCTGTTTACATTGGTCGATAGCTCATCCACATGCAGCAAATTGCGTTCACCGGCAATTACCACACCATCGTTGCTGGCGGCTTTATTGCTGGCATCCAGCGCGGCGGTCATCAATTTATTCATATCCGATTGCATTTGTTGCAATTCGGCATGCAATTTAACATGCACTTCATCAAAAGTTTGGCCAGAAAAATGCGCATTAAAATAATTGCTGGCTTGGGTTAATTCGCTGGCCGAATAAGGCTTTTCAGACAAAATAATGCGGTTTTGCACATTGCCATCACTGGTTACAATAATCACCAGCACGCGTTTTTCGGTAAGCGGTAAAAATTCCAAATGCTTAAACGCCACGCGTTGGCGCTTAGGAATCATCACCACGCCGGCAAATTGGGTCAATTGCGACAACATATCCGCCGCGCTATTAATCAGCTCACTTTGGTTGGGTGAATTTAAGCCACTTTTTAAATGCGCAATAGCCTGATTTTCAAGTGGCTTTACCGTTAATAAGGAATCCACAAATAAACGATAACCTTTTTGGGTGGGAATGCGCCCAGCCGACGTGTGCGGGCTGGCCACAAAACCCAGCTGCTCAAGGTCGCTCATTACATTGCGAATGGTAGCCGCGCTAATATCCAAGCCGCTGTGTTGTAGTAACGTGCGCGAGCCAATCGGGTGGCCATCACTAATGTAATGTTCAACCAAAGTTTTTAATAATATTTGCGCGCGTTTATCCAAAATTTAAGCAATAAGCCTTTAAAAAATACACCGTTATTTTGCCTTAATTGCGGCCATGTTAGTGAGATTCAACGCTTGAAACTAGGTTTCATTTTGATGACAAAGGCAAAAATGCCAGTTTTGAGTGTGTTTGATTAGCCCGTTCGGGCTAATGCGGCTTATTTTTTAGTTTTCGCTGCATCCAAATCAAATTTCTTACGTAAGCCATTGTGGATCGATTGAATCCGTATGCATTACTTTGAGTTACTTTTTAAATTTATTTTGGAGATTTATCATGAAATTGACATGGTCAAAAATCGCATTAGCATTAGGTTTTGTAGCAAGTTCGGCAGCATTTAATGTCGCTCAAGCCGCCAGTTTAGTAGGCCTTAGTACAGATAATCAAATTGGCGTATTTGATTCAGCCAATGTAGCCGCCGCCGCATTTGTTAATATCAGCGGCTTAAGTTCAGGCGAATCATTAATTGGCATTGATTTAAGGCCATCAAACAACACCATTTACGGCATTAGTACGTCTAATAATGTGTATACGGTTAACGCGTATTCTGGCGCAGCAACTTTTATTACAGCACTTAACACATCCATTATCAATGCTTCTCTGGGTTACGGTTTCGATTTTAATCCAATGGCTGATTTTGCTGGCAATGCATCATTACGCTTAGTATCTTCAGCAGGTAACAACTACGCTGTTAACGTTAATAATGGTGTGGTGGGAAATCTGGCTGGCGCTAATATTGGTACAGGCTTTTCAGCTGTTGCTTACACAGGCTCAACACCAGCAGGCGCGCCAACAACTACACCAACGCTTTATTACGTAAATGGCGGCACGGATACATTAAACGTCAATATAGCTACAGGTGCTTTTAATGCACCAAATATTAAAGAAGTTGGCAAACTCAACGCTAATATTGCATCGGTAAATGGCTTTGAGATTTTTGCAGATGGCAGTGCATTCCTTGCCGCAACAGTAGGTGACGGCAATGGACAGACTCGATTATTTGATGTGGATTTAGTAACCGGTAAAGCCAGTCAAATTGGTCAATTCGGCCGTGGAGTTATTGGTTTAGCAGCAGCACCCTCAGCCATACCAGTGCCAGCCGCCGCGTGGTTATTTGGTTCTGTCTTAATCAGTTTTGCAAATTTTAGACGTAAATCTGTTTAATCAGCAAGTTGTTTAAAATAGCGCTTCATTTAGTCCCCTATTCTAAGGCGCTGTTTTCAGGCTGGCTTTCTATGTATTTAAAATAGCAAGCCAGCTTTTTTGTTAATATTTTATAGGCTTACTTTTTCAAAGCACGTATCTATGATTTAATGCTGAGATGACTCAGCCGTTCAAATCCATCGCTATTATTGGCAAATACATGAATCAGCACGCTTTGCAGCTAATGCAAACCGATTTAGCCGATTTAGCACGCCATTTAAGAGCCAAAAAGATAGATGTTTGGATTGAAGAAAACACCGCAAAATATGCCGAATTAACTGGTTTTAATACCGCGCCATTAGCCAGTATTGGTAGCAAAGTAGATTTAGCCATTGTGATGGGCGGCGACGGCACCATGTTAAGCGTGGCTAGAAGCTTGATTGATAACGATATTCCGCTAGTGGGCATTAACCGCGGCCGTTTTGGCTTTTTAACCGATTTGCGCGCAGAAGACATGCTAGGCGCTGTTGATAGAGTGTTATCCAACCGCTACCAAATCGAATCCCGCATGTTGATTAACGCCAGCGTGATACGCGGCGGCAAAACCATTCAACAAGGCTTGGCGTTTAACGATGTAGTGATTAAAGGTGGCTTGCGCTTAATAGAAATTACCGTCGAAATTAATGGTAGTTTTGTGCACAAACAACGCGCCGATGGCCTAATTTTAAGCACACCAACCGGCACCACCGCGTATGCATTAAGCGCAGGCGGGCCAATTTTGCACCCCAGTTTAGAGGCCATCGCCATTGTACCCGTTAGCCCGCACACCTTAAGCAATCGGCCAATCGCCGTTAATAGCTCAAGCTTGATTCAAATTACCATGATACAAACCGATGATGGTCAATTAAGCTACGACGGCCAGTTTCAAATGCTGCTTGAAAGAGGCGATAGGGTATTAGTGCAGCGCGCTGAAAAACAAGTGAAATTGCTGCATCCAAGTGAGTATTGTTATTTTGATATGTTACGCAACAAGCTAAACTGGGGCTAAATTTTTTGCTAAAAATCAAAACTGACTGCGTTGTCTTCGTCTTGCCGTACTATTCGTACTGTCTTCGACTCGTCGCCTTGTCATTTTCGATTTTAAGCAAAAAAACACTAAACTTTGCCTAAACATTTTTTAATAAAAAATAAAACATGCTAAAAACTTTATCGCTGCTCACTGCATCTATTTTACTGTTAAGTTCTGTAAACGCTTCTGCGGCGGAATCATACATTGGCCAATTTTTATACCAATATAAAGCAGGCACTGTTTACCGCGTAATCGCAAACAGCAAAACCATGTCTTGGGAATGTATAAAAGGCAGCGAATTGGGCGCAAAAGGCATTGAAACGCCACAGCGATTTAAATTAAATAAGCATATTTATTACGCCACTTGGGTAGAAAAAACAGGCGTACAAGTTAGCCAAGCGCTGGATTTTAAAAGTATGAAAGTGTATTCAACGATTACGGATAATAAAGACCGCTATGTGCTAGAAGGCACAATTGTGCGCGAAAAGTACTAATAAAAGTACTTATAAAAGTACCCGGAAAAAATAAAGCCTAATTATGTTACAAGCACTTTCCATTCGCGATTTTATTATTGTAGACAAGCTCGATTTAGAGTTTGACCGCGGCTTTACCACGCTCACGGGCGAAACGGGCGCGGGTAAATCTATTTTAATTGATGCTTTGTCGCTAACCTTAGGCGCACGAAACGATGGCTTGGTCGCCCGCGCAGGCTGCGATAAAGCCGATATTAGCGCCACCTTTTCAATGAGTGATAATAGCGCCGCCAAAATTTGGTTGAGTGAAAACGAAATTGAAGTAGATGACCAATTAATGATGCGGCGCGTGATTTATGCTGATGGCCGTAGCCGTGGCTTTATCAATGGCGCATCCGCCACCGTTAATCAAATGAAAGAGTTAGGCGAATTTTTGGTGGATATTTACAGCCAAAATGCACACCATTCCTTACTGAAAGCCAGCACGCAACGCCAAATTTTAGATGATTTTGCACAATCAAATGAATTGGCTAGCCAAGTCGCGCAGCATTATAAAACATGGCACAACTTGCAAACAAAACGCCTAGCCGTTGAAAAAAATGCCGCTGCCTATGCCGATGAGCTAGCCGAATTGCGCGATAAAACGCGCGAATTGCAGCAACTCAATTTTAGCCCAGACGATTGGCAAGAGATTCAGCAAGAACATCACCGTTTAGCCAATGGCGCATCGCTGCTATCTGGGTTAGAAGGCTGCATTGCTTTGCTGGATGATAACGATGTGAACATTAGTAATTTATTGGCGCAAGTGCAACAAAAGCTAATCGGCTTGGTGGATTTTGATGCACAGCTAAAAGACGCAGCTGAGAACGTTGATTCTGCCTTAATACAGCTAGAAGAAGCCAGCCGCGCGCTAAATCGCTATCTGCAAAAAGCCGAGCTAGACCCAGCAAGGCTGGCAGAAGTCGATAATCGCATTCAAAGCGTGCATAACGCGTCGCGCAAATACCGCAGCAAACCAGAAGAATTGACCGAATTATTAGTGGCATGCCAACAGCGCATGGCAGAATTAGAAAGTTTTGCCAACGATGGCGCGCTATTAAAACTAGAGCAAGAGGCGCTAAATGCTTACCAAACCGCCGCCAAAACCCTAAGCCAAAAACGCCAACAAGCCGCCAAATCACTTAGCCAAAAAATCAGCCATGAAATGCAACGCTTATCATTAAGTGGCGGCCAATTTAGCGTTGCTTTAACCGCCTGTGAAGCATCTGCCAACGGGCTAGAAACAGTCGAATTTTTAGTGGCAGGCCATGCAGGCGTAGAGCCGCGACCGCTTAATAAAGTGGCATCCGGTGGCGAATTATCCAGAATCAGCTTGGCATTACATGTTACAACCGCCTCTCAAGGCAGCGTGCCATGCATGATTTTCGATGAAGTCGATGTAGGTATTGGCGGCGGCGTGGCCGAGGTAGTAGGTCAATTACTTAAACAACTAGGTGTCGAGCGCCAAGTGCTGGTAATTACCCACCTGCCGCAAGTAGCATCACAAGCCGCGCAACATTTACAAGTAAGCAAATCGCAAACAAACGGCGCCACATTAAGCCATATTCAAGCATTAAGTCAGCCTGAAAGAATAGAAGAAATCGCGCGCATGCTAGGTGGCATTCAAATCACCGATACTACGCGAAGTCATGCCAAGGAGATGTTAGGCGTTTAAATTATCTTATGTAGAATAATGTAAATAATTTTGTGTAAACGTCGGTTAATCACTGTTGTGGCAATGAGCAGCGCTTGCTGACATTCATTAACGCCAAATAAAATAACGTCATCACCGCTTCATCGTTAGGAAACGCACCAGGGCTTTTAGTCACTTTGCGCAAACTCATGTTGACCGATTGAATCGCGTCGTTGGTGTAAACAATACATCTAATTTCAGATGGATATTCA